>NZ_NUCO01000023.1:0-52826 GCF_002555445.1 Bacillus sp. AFS017336 | reverse complement strand
GTTTAGTTTTCAAAGTTCACCTTGTCGCTCTGAGGCGACTTAAACATCTTAACATTTTCTTTCGAATGTTGTCAATGTTTTTTTAAAAGTTTTTTTCGTTGTTGTTTCGTATTAACGTGACAACGTTTAATAATATACCACCTATAAAAACAAAATACAATAGGTAAATTTAAATTCTTTTTATTCTGATATTTATAATCAGATTCCAATAAATAAATGATGTCCTTATTCTTCTAAAAAGATACATCAAAACATAAAAAAAGCTGGCTTAAAAGTACTCTTTTAGCCAGCTTTTCAACTTATTTATTTATGTCTCATTAACGGGAATAATAGAACGTCACGAATTGAAGGAGAGTTAGTTAATAACATAACTAATCTGTCTATACCAATTCCTAGACCACCAGTTGGTGGCATACCATGCTCTAATGCTTCGATGTAATCATCATCCATCATATGAGCTTCGTCATTACCAAGTTCACGTTCTTTAAGCTGTGCTTCAAAACGTTCTTTTTGATCAATTGGATCGTTTAACTCTGTAAATGCATTAGCATGTTCACGTGCTACGATAAATAATTCAAAACGATCAGTAAAACGCGGATCGTCTGCATTCTTTTTCGCTAGCGGTGAAATTTCAACTGGGTGGCCGTAAATGAAAGTTGGTTGAATTAACGTTTCTTCTACTTTTTGCTCAAAGAATTCGTTAATAATATGACCTACAGACATATTCGCATTAATTTCTACATTATGTTCTTTAGCATATGCTCTTGCTTGTTCAACTGACATTTCAGGCCAGAAATCTACTCCACAAGCTTCTTTAATAGCATCTACCATATGAAGTCTAGTCCATTTTGGCTCTAAGTTTACAGTGTACTCGCCATATGGAATAGTAGTAGTACCTAAAACTTCTTTAGCTATATGTGCAATTAGATTTTCAGTTAGCTCCATAATATCAGCATAGTCAGCATAAGCTTCATATAGCTCAATCATCGTAAATTCAGGGTTATGACGAGTAGAAATACCTTCATTACGGAATACACGACCGATTTCATAAACCTTTTCTAATCCACCAACGATTAATCGTTTTAAGTGTAGCTCAATAGCAATACGCATATATAATTCCATATCAAGCGCGTTATGATGTGTGATAAACGGTCTTGCAGAAGCTCCACCTGCAATTGCATGTAGCATAGGTGTTTCTACTTCTAAATAACCTTGGTCATCTAAATAGCGTCTCATAGATTGGATAATCTTGCTACGTGCAATAAAAGTCTGACGGCTATCCATATTCATTAAGTCTAAGTATCTTTGGCGGTAGCGTTGTTCAACGTCTTGTAGACCATGGAATTTATCAGGAAGTGGTAATAACGCTTTCGATAGGAAAGTATATTCTTTAACTTTAATAGATAATTCTCCTACATTTGTTTTAAATACCACACCAGAAACCCCAACAATATCACCTAAGTCAGTAATATCAAAGATTTCATATTGCTCTTCGCCTACAGCATCTTTACGTACATAGATTTGAACTTGTCCATTTAAATCTTGAACATGTGCAAATCCAGCTTTACCTTTTCCACGTTTAGTCATTACTCGACCTGCAAAAGATACAACAATTGCTTTTTCTTCTAATTCTTCTTTAGAAAATTGATCAAATTGTGCTAATAAATCATTTGATGAATGTGTGCGCACAAATTTTTTACCGAATGGATCGATACCTTTTCCTTCAAGTGTTTTTAATTTCTCCCTACGTATTAGGGCCTGATCATTTAATTCTTCGTGACTCATTTTCTCAACTCCACGCTATTTTAAGTATTTAAATACAATATGAATTTAATAGAAAAACTGCCAGTAATTCGATCTGGCAGTTTTGTTTACTATAACTTATTATATTTTGTCAAGCGAAACCTGTCAAACTTACAAAGCTTGGGCAGCTTCCATTTTTGTTTCAACTTCATTTACGTACGCCATTAATAGTTCAACCATTTGAGCACGAGTGCTAGCCTCGTTAATTTGGTTGCGTACTAATGCAGTACCTTTCAAGCCTTTTAAATACCAAGCTGCATGTTTTCTCATTTCCAATACAGCTACATGTTCATTTTTCAAATCAATTAATCGGTCTAAATGCAATAGACATACATCAATTTTTTCACGCGCGGCTGGTTCTGGCATTAATATACCAGATTCCAAATACTTAACTGTACGGTAAATCATCCATGGGTTTCCTAATGCAGCGCGACCGATCATTACACCATCGCAGCCAGTTTCATCTAACATACGTTTAGCATCCTGAGGAGTCTCTACATCACCATTACCGATTACAGGAATCGAAACCTGACTTTTAACCTCTTTAATCCAGCTCCAATCAGATTTTCCTTCGTACATTTGATAGCGTGTGCGACCATGAATGGCTACAGCTTTACCGCCCGCTGCTTCTACTGCTTTTGCATTGTCTACAACGTAAATGTGGTCGTCGTCCCAACCAAGACGCATTTTAACCGTAACTGGCTTACTTACATTCTGTGCTACAGCATAGACCATCTCATGAATCTTATTTGGGTCTAATAGCCATTTAGCTCCAGCGTCTACTTTTGTAATCTTTGGGACGGGACACCCCATGTTAATATCTATAATATCTGCATTCGTGTTTTCATCAACATACTTAGCAGCTTCAACTAGCGAAGACTTTTCGCCACCAAAAATTTGTAAGCTTAATGGCTTTTCTCGTTCATCCATATAAAGCATCTCTAACGTTCTCTTGTTATTGTTAAGAATTGCTTTATCACTTACCATTTCTGCGCATACTAAACCTGCACCAAACTCTTTTACAGTTAGACGGAAGGCTGAATTACAAACTCCGGCCATCGGCGCTAATACGACGGGATTTTTCATCTCGATGTCACCAATTTTAAGCACATCCCATCCTCCTTCTTACAATACTTTAACCATCTATATTGATAATTCCTCAACACTTACTTTTAACTGTTTTGCGCAATCATGCAAAAACTGTTCAGTTGGCATACGATTTCCTCGCTCTACTTCACCTAGTACCGAAACAGAAACGCCAAGATCTTTCGCAAAGCCTTCTTGGGTGTAACCTTTTAATTTTCTAAAAGCCCTAATCCGTCTCCCCCACTTTTCAGCTTCCATAATCGAACTCCTTTATCCTCTAAAAATTTAGTTTCAATCTCCAATGATTGGTTTATTTCGTTTAAAGGGATTAATACAAAGCTTCTTTCAAACATTCTAGGGTGCGGTATTCTTAGGTTCTCAACTTCTATATTCTCGTGATTAAAGAGTAAAATGTCAAGGTCTATAGTCCTAGGACCCCAACGCAATTCCCTTTTTCTACCAAGACTATTTTCGATTCCTTGAGTAACATCAAGTAATTGTAGTGGAGTCAAATTGGTAGAAATTTTAATGACTAGATTCAAAAACGGATCTTGGTCTACGTAACCAACCGGGTCCGTTTCGTATATAGAAGATATTTGTTCTACTTGAATATCGGAATGCTCCACTAATTCCTTAATGGCCTTTGTAAGAAATCCTTCTCGATCGCCTATATTCGTTCCTAAACTTAAATACGACTCATTTTTCATATGCGACCTCTTGTTATCTCAACTGCTACGAAATCATAATGTCCTGGTATTGGCGGGTCTGGTTTTATCACTTTTACAGTACATTGTTGGATTAATTCGTATGTATTTAATATTTGTTTAGCAATTTCTTCAGCTACAGATTCAACCAAATCATAAGACTTACCTTGAACAACTTCCTCACATGTTTTAAATAAGTCTGCGTAACTTACTGAATACGCCAAATCATCTGTTTCTCCTGCTTTTTTTGTATCTAATTCGACAATTAAATCAACATTAAATCGTTGGCCCAATGTTTTCTCTTCTTTAAAGACACCATGGTATCCATAAAATTTCATACCAGTTACATAAATTTTATCCATTATTTACTCCAATCTTTAACATTGCATCCATCATTTTAGTCATACGAGAAATTGCTAGTACATCATGTACTCGTACAATTTCACATCCTTTCGTAATGCCTAAACAAACTGTTGCACCGGTTCCTTCCATCCGCTCATGCACATCCGTACCAAGAACTTCTCCAATAAATCTTTTTCGTGACGTACCAAGTAACACTGGATAATCCAATGCTTTGATTTGTTCCATCTGATTTAAAACTTCTAAATTTTGCTCAGCAGATTTCGCGAAACCGACACCAGGATCCAATATAATCATTTCATCCTTTACACCTGCGCGCTTTGCAATTTGAATACTTTCAACTAGATCACAGACAACATCACTCATCAAACTATAATAATTTTCGTCAGTTCGATTATGCATTAAGCAAATTGGAACATTGTATGCTGCCGCAACTTCTGCGATTTTAGGGTCTTTCTTCGCACCCCAAACATCATTAATGATTGTAGCTCCTGCTTCAACAGCTTGTTTAGCTACTTCAGATTTATATGTATCTATTGAAATCGGAACATTAATTTCCGTCGACAAAGCTTTAATAATAGGAACTACCCTTTTTAATTCCTCTTCCTCATCAACTATGGCAGCTCCAGGTCTTGTTGATTCTCCGCCAACATCAATAATTTTTGCTCCATCTGCAATTAATTTCTTTGCACGCTTTATCGCTAATTCAATTTCATTATATCGACCACCATCAGAAAAAGAGTCTGGTGTCATATTTAAAATACCCATCACAATCGTCTCATTCTGAATTGGTAATGAATAGTCTCCACAAATCAACGGTTTTGTTGCTCTTCTCAAGTTAGTTCACTTCTTTCCATTTCATTCATACATAATAAAGAATTACGATAAGCTTGATAATCTTTCTGCAAATCTCTAATGATACTACTTTCACTAACATTATAGTAACGCTCGCCAATTACTGTAACAGGAATAATTTCTTGAATCGAGTTTGAGATGAATATTTCATCCGCTTTGTTCAACTCTTGCTCTGTAAAATAGCCTTCCTCAACTGAAACACCTTTTAATTTTGCCCAATGGATTACAAATTGCCTCGTTATACCATTCAATATTCCTGTATCAACATGTGGCGTGTATAGTTTATTTTGTTTAATAAAGAACAAATTTGAGACAATTCCTTCTGAAAGATAACCATCTTTATTTAAGAAAATTCCTTCTATGCTTGGTGAATTGCCGATTTCTTTTTTCCCAATAATATTATTTAAATAATGATGCGACTTTAAACGTTCTCTGCCCTCGGGAGAGTTTCGAGGGGTATTTAAAATTACCCCTTCCTTCTCCACAATCTTACTTTCATGCATAGGTTTAATAAAAATAATCGTATTTGGTTTTGTATAATTCCCCGTATATAGACCGATTTCTCCTGCCCCCGCTGAAACATTCAAACGGATATAAGCATCTTTTAAATCATTTAGCTCCATTAACTTACTTAAAACTGATTGTATTTCCTCGTCCGATTGATTCCATTCAATGCTTAAATTCGTTAGCGACTTTCTTAAGCGTTTTAAATGATCAAACAACAAGAATGGATGTCCGTTATAGATTCTAAATGTTTCAAATACACCTAAGCCATATAAAAAACCATGATCATATGGAGAAATCTTCACTTCATTGTCATTTAAGAATTCTCCATTGTAATAAATTTTCATATTGTACTCCTAGATGGTTTGTATGCATTTAGGAAGTTTCTAAGCATTTCTTTACCGAACTGCGACATAATTGATTCCGGATGAAACTGTACGCCTTCTATTGGTAATGACTTATGTTTTAAAGCCATAATCTCTCCTTCATTTGTCCATGCAGTTACTTCAAGTTCTTTAGGGAATGTCTCTTTCTTAACAATTAAAGAGTGGTATCTCGTCACATCAATCGGTGATGGTAAGTCACTAAATAACCCTAGACCTTCATGCGTAATCGCCGATGTTTTTCCGTGCATTAAGCGTTCAGCGCGTACTACATCTCCTCCAAATACTTGAGCGATTGATTGGTGACCTAAACAAACACCTAAAATCGGTATTTTCCCAGCAAAGTGTTCAATTGCTTTTAAACTGATTCCAGCTTCATTCGGTGTACAAGGACCAGGTGAAATCATTAAGTAAGAAGGATTTAACTCTTCAATTTCATCCAATGTAATTTCATCATTTCGCTTTACAAGTAACTCTTCTCCTAATTCACCTAGATATTGAACAAGATTATAGGTAAATGAATCATAGTTATCAATCATTAATATCATTTTACATTACCACCCAACTTAGCTTTTTCTTCACTTACTTTCTTAGCTGTCCATAAAGCTTGAGCTTTTTTTAGGCTTTCTAAATACTCGTGTTTCGGATTAGAATCGATTACGATACCAGCGCCTGCTTGTACATACGCTTGCTCGTCTTTTGTAATCATCGTTCGAATCGTAATATTTAGTTCCATATCACCAGTAAAGCCAATCCATCCAACTGACCCTGTATAAATACCGCGTTTAGTTGGTTCTAGTTCCTCGATGATTTCCATTGTGCGTATTTTAGGTGCCCCAGTAATTGTTCCGCCAGGGAATACCGCTTTTAATAAATCAAATGAATCTTTGTCCTTTTGCAATTTCCCTCTTACATTTGAAACAAGATGCATTACGTGTGAATATTTTTCAATAACTAATAATTCGTCTACTTCAACTGTTCCATATTCACATACTCTACCTAAGTCATTACGCTCTAAATCAACTAGCATAATATGCTCAGCTTGTTCTTTTTCATTTGAACGTAATTCTTCCATTAACTGTTGCTCTTCTTCAATTGTATTACCACGTGATCTAGTACCCGCAATCGGCCTTGTCCAAACTTCTTGATCACGCTTTGCGACTAATAACTCAGGAGAGCAACTTACGATTTGAAATTCTTCGAAGTCTAAATACGACATATATGGTGATGGGTTAATCTCTCTAAGCTGTTCATAAATATAAAGAGGATCTGTAACTAATGTCTCAGACTGCAGTACTGATAAATTCACTTGGAATACATCTCCTGCACTGATATATTCTTTTACATTTCCAACTGCATCTGTAAATTTTTGTTCGGACATGTAAATTGTTTTTTCCACTTCCGTTTTCGAAGTTTGTTTAGTTATATCTATATTTTCCACTTCATGTATGAAGAATTCTTCAAGTGACTCTAAACGTCCCTGTGCTTTTTGTGCATTTTCCGATTCATCTAATACGATAAAATATAGTTCATTTTTTTGATGGTCAAAAATAATTACTTCATGAAAAATTAAAAGATAAACATCTGGTATGTTATATACATCTTCGGTTAACGATGGTAGTTCCTCAATATAGTGATTACAATCATATGTGAAATAACCAATTGCCCCGCCTTGAAATGGTGGTAGGTCATCTCTTTTTTCCACTGTGTAATTAGATAAATACTTTTTAGCTAAGTCGATTGGATTTCCTGTATATTCGACTTTCCCTTTTTCTTCTTCTATCATTAATTTATTATTCTTACCGTATAACTTCGCAATAGGATTTGATGCCATGATTGAATATTGCCCGTCTCGACCGCTTTCAAGTAGTACGGCATTCTTTTTCTCTTTTGCCGTTTCTACAAAGTGTTTAAAGAAAGGTGTTGTATAATTGATTACTTTTGAAAAGATTTCATAATTCACGTAAATATCCCCCTCTGATAGCGCTTCTTTTTTCATTTTACACAAAAAGTAAGAACTATACATCAAAGCATTTTATGGAAAAATAAAAAATCCCTTGCACAAAGCAAAGGGATTTTAAAAAATGATCGTATTATTTATTCAAATTGAAATAAAGCTGTACTTAAATAACGTTCCCCATTACTCGGAATAATCGCAAGTACCTTTTTACCTTTTCCAAGTTTTTTAGCAGCTTGCAGCGCAGCACTAATTGCAGCACCTGATGATATTCCTACAAGTAACCCTTCTGCTTTTGCTACATTTCTAGCTGTCTCCATTGCATCATCATTATTAATTTGAATAATTTCATCATAAATTTCAGTATCAAGAGTTTCAGGAATAAATCCTGCTCCGATACCTTGAATTTTATGAGGACCTGGTTTACCTCCAGATAGTACAGGAGAATCTACAGGCTCAACAGCAATAATTTTAATGCCAGGATAAGCTTCTTTTAAAACAGATCCTGCACCAGAGATCGTTCCTCCAGTACCAACACCTGAAATAAACGCATCAAGCTGATCGCCCATTTGTTCAACGATTTCTGGACCAGTTGTTAAACGGTGAACTTCTGGGTTTGCAGCATTATTAAATTGTTGTGGAACGAAGTAGCCATTTTCTTTTGCTAGTTCGTCTGCTTTACGAATCGCTCCACCCATTCCTTCAGGTCCGGGGGTTAACACTAGTTCGGCACCGTAAGCACGTAAAAGATTTCTTCTTTCAATACTCATTGTTTCAGGCATTACTAGTATTGATTTATATCCTTTTGCAGCTGCTACCATCGCTAAACCAATTCCAGTGTTTCCACTAGTTGGTTCGATAATTGTATCGCCAGGTTTAATTAAACCCTTTTTCTCAGAATCCTCAATCATAGCAAGAGCAATACGATCTTTAACACTACTACCAGGATTCATAAACTCTAATTTTAAGTAAACATCCGCGCTGTTTTCATCTACTAATCTGTTAAGTTTAACGATTGGAGTTCTACCGATTAATTCGTATACTGAATTTGCAACTTTCATTTCATCCACTCCTAATTCCTAGTATATTGACCTGTTTAATATACATTATGTTAAAAACAAAAGAATCTGTCAATTACTTTCTTCTATACATAACTTGTATGAATATCATCATTAATTATGAAAAGAAAGTTCGACAAATTCTTCGTTCTTCACCTACAATTGGTTAATTAATCCTTGTAGTTGCTCGCCAGTGAAGTGATAAGGCTCATTACAAAAATGACACTTAACTTCTGCCTCTCCGTCCTCTTCTAGCATTAATTGTAATTCATGTTTTCCTACACTTAAAAGAGCACCTTCAATTCTTTCTCTTGAACATTGGCATTGGAATTTAACATCCATTGTCTCCAATACTTTAACTTCTTCCTTCCCTAATACTTCATATAGTATTTCTTCCGGAGAAAGCCCCTCTTCAATTAGTGTAGACACTGGCTTAATTGATTTTAATCGGTTTTCTATCTTTGTGATACATTCATCACTAGCACCTGGTAGGATTTGAATAATAAACCCACCACTTGCTAAAATTGAATGATCTGGATTTACTAATACACCTACACCTACAGATGAAGGAGTTTGTTCAGATACAGCAAAATAATAAGTAAAGTCTTCACCAAGTTCACCTGACACAATCGGCACTGCCCCTGTAAATGGCTCTCTCATACCAATATCTTTAGCAACAGAGATTGTACCTACAGTACCAACAGCTTTAGCAACGTCAATTTTTCCGTGTTTGTTACGTTCGGATTGAACATGAGGATTCAATACGAATCCACGTACTTCACCTTTTGCATTACTGTCAGCAAGAATATAGCCAAGGGGGCCATTCCCCTCAACCTTTAATGTTAATTTTTCCTCACCCTTTAACATTGCACCCATCATCGCGGCAGCCGTTAGGGTACGACCTAGTGCAGCTGAAGCATCTTTCCACGTATCATGACGCTCCTGAGCTTCTCTTACGATATTAGTTGATCTCACACTATATGCACGGACTTCACCGTTAAAAGCTAATGCTTTTACTAAATAATCCTTCATGATATACCCCTTTTTAAGAATTTCGTTTATATATTAAATGCAGACCTTTTAACGTTAGATACGGGTCCATTATATCAATAATATCTGATTCCTTAGATATTAATGATGCTAGGCCACCTGTCGCTATAACAGTAGGTTCTACTTTCGCTTGAGCTTTCATTCGTTTTACTATACCTTCAACTTGTCCTACGTAACCATAAAGAATTCCTACTTGCATTGCCTCTACAGTTGTACGTCCTACAATATTAGACGGTCTCGAAAGTTCAATACGAGGTAATTTTGAAGCCTTTGTATAAAGTGCCTCTGTTGAAATATTAATCCCTGGTGCTATGGCACCGCCGATATAATTTTTATTTTCATCTATATAACAATATGTAGTAGCCGTTCCAAAGTCTACAATGATAAGCGGACTTCCGTATTGTGCTATACCAGCAACCGCATTAACAATTCGGTCAGCTCCTACTTCTTTCGGATTATCATACTTTATGTTTAAACCTGTTTTTATACCAGGACCTACGATTAGTGGTTTTTGTTTGAAATACTTCGTAGCCATTCTCTCCAATGAAAACATAATTGGTGGAACAACTGATGAAATAATGACTGCATGAAACTCATCGAATTCGATCCCTGCATATTCAAGTAAGGAACCAATCATCATACCATACTCATCTTCTGTTTTATATCGGTTCGTTTCAATTCTCCAGTGATGTATTAACTCATCTTCTTGGTAAACACCTAAAACGGTATTTGTATTACCTACATCGATTACAAATAACATAATCCATCGTCTCTCCATTTCGAAAATTAAACTTTTTATATTTTTAGTTTCAAGTACATTTTTTATCACTATAAAAATAATGATAACACAAGTTGTTCGTAGTTTAAAAATAGATGACTCCTATTTCAGAGCTGGATTAATGAAAGCCTGAAATAAAATCGAAAGAGCTTTTATAACGCTATTAATACCGATAAACAAAAGAAAGAGTGTCTTGGAAGACACTCTTTACTATTATTCAGTGATTTTCGGTTCAGTTGGTTGATCATCTTTTTTAGAGATGTTGACCTTAATCTCATCATTTGAAGTTGGAGATGGAGGAAGTGTACCTTGGTTCCAAAGACTATTAATTCCTTTTGCATCTAATGTTTCAACTTCTAATAATGTGTTTGCAAGCAGATCCAGTTTATCGCGGTTTTCCTTGATAATATCCGTCGCTTTTGCATAACACTCTTTAATAATTGTTTGGATTTCCACATCGATTTCATAAGCAATCTTATCACTGTAATTTTGCTCATTGTTAAAGTCTCTACCAAGGAATACATTTCCACCTTGAGATTGACCAAATTGAAGTGGACCTAATTTATCACTCATACCAAACTCTGTAACCATTCGGCGAGCAATACCTGTCGCGCGTTGGAAGTCGTTATGAGCTCCAGTGCTTACTTCACCAAATACTACTTCTTCAGCTACACGTCCACCAAGTAGACCTGCAATTTTATCAAGTAATTCTGGTTTCGTCATAAAGTATCGATCTTCTTTTGGAAGCATAACAGCATATCCGCCAGCTTGACCACGAGGTACGATTGTAACTTTGTGCACCACTTCAGCATCGTCTAATACTTGGCCTATAACCACGTGTCCAGCTTCATGGAATGCAACAATTTTACGCTCTTTTTCAGATATAACTTTATTTTTCTTAGCAGGACCAGCAATTACACGATCCGTTGCTTCATCAATATCAAGCATATCGATTTTCTTTTTATCACGACGAGCAGCTACTAATGCCGCTTCGTTTAATAAATTCTCTAAGTCTGCACCAGAGAATCCAGGTGTTCTTTGAGCAATAGCCTTCAAGTCTACCTCTGGAGACAATGGTTTATTTCTTGAATGAACTTTTAATACCGCTTCACGTCCGATTACATCAGGGCGATCAACAGTGATTTGTCGGTCAAAACGACCTGGACGTAATAACGCTGGGTCTAATACATCAGCACGGTTTGTTGCTGCGATGATAATAATACCTTCGTTAGCACCGAAACCATCCATTTCAACAAGTAATTGGTTTAATGTTTGTTCACGCTCATCGTGACCTCCACCTAAACCGGCACCACGTTGACGACCTACAGCATCGATTTCATCTATAAATATGATACATGGAGCGTTTTTCTTCGCATTTTCGAATAAATCACGAACACGAGAAGCACCAACCCCAACAAACATTTCAACGAAATCAGAACCACTGATTGAGAAGAATGGAACTCCAGCTTCCCCAGCAACAGCTCTTGCTAATAATGTTTTACCTGTTCCAGGAGGTCCTACTAAAAGTACCCCTTTAGGTATTCTTGCACCTAACTCAGCAAATTTACGAGGATCTTTTAAGAACTCTACAACTTCAACAAGTTCTTGTTTCTCTTCATCTGCACCTGCAACATCTTTAAATCGTACTTTCTTTTTCTCATCATTATAAAGACGAGCTTTGCTCTTCCCAAAGTTCATAACACGGCTTCCGCCACCTTGTGCTTGATTCATTAAGAAGAAGAATAGAATGAAAATAATTACAAATGGAATGAGTGAAGTGAAGATTTGCACCCATGCACTTGTCGTTTCAGCTGGATCCCAATTAGCCTTGATTTTATAGTCAGCAACCGCTTTGTTAACTATTTTTGTCGTTTCGTCACTAATTGGTACTTGAGTTTGGAAAGATTCGCCTTTTTTTACATCTGTAAAGTGACCTCTTACTATGTACACTCCATTTTTAGGTTGGATAGATGTTAAGCTGCTAACATCTCCACTTTGTAACTTAGTATAAAATGTATCGTAACTTACTTTCTTAACTTGAGATTCTGGCCCATTGAAATATGTAACAACACCGATCACAACTAAGAAGATTAATATGTAAAAGACTGTATTACGGAAAATTCGATTCAATTCCAAACCTCCTCTCTTTCGATTTAATTACTTTATATAGTAGCATAGTTATACTATGTAAACAAACGAATAAAACTTGACTTATTTCGTGTATACCTCAGGCTTTAAAACGCCAACATACGGCAGATTTCGATAACGTTCAATATAATCTAAACCATATCCTACTACGAAAGCATCAGGTACTTCGAAGCCAACTAAATCAGCCTCAATATTTGCTTTACGTCCACTTGGCTTATCTAATAAAGTTACGATTTTAACTGTATTAGCTTTTCGATGTTTAAATAGTTCAACTAAATAGTTTAAAGTAAGACCGCTATCAATAATATCTTCTAGAATGATGACATCTCTTCCTTCTACAGAAGTATTTAAATCTTTCACAATTTTAACTTCACCAGAAGAAACTGTGCTATGTCCATAACTAGAAACATCCATAAAATCAATTTCGATATATGTATCAATATGCTTGATCAGATCAGACATGAACGGAAGAGCTCCTTTTAAAACACCTACTACTAATGGAAAGCGTTCTTTGTACTCTTCTGTTAGTACTGCGCCTAATTCTATTACCTTTTGTTGAATTGCCTCTTCACTTACTAATACTTGTTGAATGTCTTGTTTCATCTTTTCCTCCTAGAAACTCTTAGAAACCACCTGTATTGCAATGAGTGACTCATCTGTCGAAAAATTTCTTTCATATACAGATTTTTTTACGAAAGGTACCCATAATATATTATTTTGACTATCCGTAATTATTGGCCATTCATCACGTAATGATTGTTTCATTTTTTCATCAATAAATATATCTTTTAACTTTTTTGACCCATTCATACCCTTTAATGACATTCGATCACCATTCTTTCGATTCCGAACAACGAGTGGAAAAGAAACATCCTTGGCAGAACAAATAAACGTGTCGTTTTTTGGTTCAAGACATTGATTGTTTAATTCAACTTTAATCGAAAAACCATTTGGTAGTTCATATACGCCTGGCTCATTAATAGAAATAGTATAATACTTCACATTCACTTGCTCGAATGTAAATGTGCATTCATTATATGAGCGTGTGACAAAAAGTCCTTCAGGTAAATGCTGTTCCCATGTGGATTTCTCATTTTGTAATAAAGTCAGAATTGAATTAAGATGCCCTTGTGTCAAGCCTTCAGGTATAGATAGGTAGACATATTCTAATATTAGTTGAATACATCTTCTTTGTAAAGATATAGGCACATTTAAAAACTGTTTAACATCAATCGTGACTGCTTGTATTTGTTTATGTTTTATAACTGTATTCATTGCATCTTCAGTTAATTCCATTAAATATAGTTCATCTTCTATCTGTTGTCTACTAAAGTGTTGGAATCGTTTATGTGCAGTTGGATTTTCTTCAAAAATAAAAGGTAATAGATGATGTCTAAATCGGTTTCTAGTGTATACGTCTTTCTCGTTACTTGGATCTTGTCTTGGAATTATATTTTTTTCGTGACAATATGTAATTAAGTCGTGCTTCCTCAGTTCTAAAAATGGACGAATAATTTCACCTGTACTAAACGGCCGTTTTTCTCTAATTCCCGCGTAGCCCATCGGTGAGCTACCTCTTACTAATCGCATTAAAATTGTTTCAACTTGGTCCTCTCCATGATGACCGAGCGCTAAATAGTCTGCTTGGTATTTCATCATTATCTCTTCAAAAAAACGATATCGACATTCCCTCGCTGCTAATTGGCTACTTAATCCCGTTTCTTCGATATACTGATTTACATTTATGCTCTTACCTTCAAAATGTACGTTATTCAAAATGCACCAATTCTTGACGTATTCCATATCATCTAGAGACTCTTGTCCTCTGAACATATGATCCACATGTGTAAGAATAATTGTAAAATCGTATTCATCTCTAACTGATAAAAAAGCATGAGCCAACGCCATCGAGTCTGGGCCCCCGGAAACACCAATGACAATTTTACCGCCACTAATAATATTATTTTTCTTTATAAATTCCTTTAATTGATTAGTTACCATTTACCCATACTCCTAAATGAAAGTATAATTCATATCTATATGTTAACATTCCCATTCATGGAGTACTATGATTTAAAGCTGATAATAAAAATATAAAACATATGCTAGTCCCATTAATAATAGAATTGTAGATGTTTCGAACCAATGACTTCTTTTTTTCTTTTTCTTCACGTACACATTGTTCGCCGATCTTGACTGAGTTGATTGGTTAGGCATTTGATTCTGATTTTTTGATTGCGTAGTTTGATTTGCTGCTTGGTTATGTTTTTTGGAGTGCCTTGATTGATTTGCTGCTTGGTTTTGCTGTTTTGACTGTCTCGTTTGATTGACCGAGTTGTTTTGTGCCGCTGTAGCTTGTTGCACTTTATTTTTCTTTTTTGTAGCATTTATCTTTTGTTCATACATCAGTAGCGCCTGTTTCATTGCGTTTGCACTGACATACTCGCCTTTTAACCCTCTCATCAGAAACTCTTTATATGGAGTAAGGGCCTGTGTTTGATCGATCACTTGTTCAATTTGCTTTATGCCTTGGCCGTTCTTTAGGAACTGTTTTTTACAATGCAGGTGAATAAAAATCATTGTCACAGCAAATAAGTCATAGGAGATTTCTGCTTTTCTAGTTCCTAACCCCCAGTAACCACGATCAAAGAACTCAGTAAACTCTTTAACCGCTCGTCCGATCTGGGTAACTCCTCCAAAGTCAATCCACTGGATTCTATTTGGTTCTTTCGTTACTAGAAGATTATCAGTTTTTAAATCCCCAAATATATACCCCTTATGGTGCAATTTATCTAATAGAGATAGCACTTGAATGATAAATATACTACTCCACTCAATTCCATTTCTCTCTATAAATTTTGGTAAACTAACTCCATTTACGTACTCCATTACATAAAAGTAGTAGCATTCTCTTGATACAGAATCTACATAATCGTCTACATCGATAAAAGAAGGCCCAAGGAAAGTATCCTGGACCTGTGTGATTTTTTTTAGTACATTCACTTCATTCGTAATATTAGTGGAATCCTTACTCAGCTTAATGGCAACATTGCCATTTTTCCCAGAAGCAAGATAAACTGTACCATTAGCGCCATTTCCAAGTAAACTTTTAATTTCGTATTGGTTTTTATTCCACTTTCCAGTAATGAGAGTCCCAGGTGCTAGACTAATCTGCCCATTCAATTGATTGTTCATCATCACCATTATTACCTCTATCATAATTTTGTTCGTTAAAATAATTCAATGCTTCGCGAATCGCAGGACCAGTTGGAGTCATACCACCCATTGTTAATTTAGGAAAGATCGTGTTGAGCTTTTCTAATTTAGGTGTCCAGTCTAACAACTTGTCAACATCGTCACGTTTCCCGGGAAATATAAATAACGAGTAGGCATTTTCGCCAGTTCTAGAGTTTAAGCTAATTTGCAGATCAAATAATGATTCTTTAACAGTCTCTAGCTTATCTTTCATACTAGCACTCGTATCTACTAAAATAATAACTTCTAAACCTACAGTTTCTCCAATATCCTCTACAACCTCATAAACTTCTTCTCGCTTTGAAGGAGGTAGTGATTCAATTGAATTACTTGAGCCTAAAATTTGCTTTAATTCCTTATTAACAAACCCTTGAATTGTTTGTGTCATTGCTTTTCTAGTAACCATTTGAACAGTTTGTGAGAGTTGTTTCGTATAAACAACCTGACTAATTCCTCCACCTGCTCTAGCAATTTCTTCAATTTCCTTCAATCCATCGCCATTTTGGACATTTTCATCTAAAATTCCGATTACATTGACAGTGATACCATATTCTTGCGCCAGGCTTGAAACAGCTAGTGGATCTTCACCATGATTTGAATAACCATCTGTAATTAATAAAATTTGCTTTAATTTTCCCTTATACATACTAAAATCCCCTCCGCATAAAAGTTGTTACCATTTTGTCCAAATACGGGAGGGGATAAACCTTTATTTAATTTATTTTACTAAGCCATCGCACTATATGATGCAATTGATGACCACTCAGGCATATTTCGCTTTACAACAGCAACTACGACTGTCATATCATCATTAATATCGCCTGTATTTGATCGAATTACCTCTTCAAGTAATAACTCTGCTACTGCTTGCGGATCATCTGTTTCAAGTTCACTAATTTTACGTTTCATCCACATTTCATAGTTTTCGACATGTCTAGGACCTTCAAAAATTCCATCACTCATCATAATCAATAAATCACCAGCTTTAAGTTGCTCACTTACAACTTCTACGTCAAATTCATCAATGATGCCAATTGGTAAATTACTGCCTTCTATTTTTATAACTTGCTTTCCTCGTTTAACAAAACTTGGCGAAGAGCCAATTTTCAAGAATTTCGCTGAGGCATCATGTAAATCTACCATTGCCAAATCTAGCGTAGCAAATACCTCTTCAGTAGTACGTAAGGAAAGGATCGAATTAATAGATTTAATTGCGACAGTTTCCTCTATGCCTGAATTTAATATCTTTTGAAGTAGTTTTAATGTCTCATTACTTTCAATATGAGCACGTTCACCATTACCCATTCCATCACTAATTGCGATGGCCTGTTTCCCTGCTCCTACATCCATTATTTTAAAAGCATCACCAGATATAAATCCTCCACCTTTAGCTGCTGTTGCTACTCCGGTCTCAATAACAAATGCCTTATCGGAACCAAATGTAACTAAGTAATTCCCTCCATTTGGAATTGTTGCCGATTCTTCTTTTAAAACGACAATTGTCTCCTTTAAAATATCAGATAGTATTGGCGCAATTAACTTTTGACACTCTCCATATTCATTTTCAAAAGGAATTAAAATATCAATATCAATGTTTCCTTGTTCTAGGTTATAGATTTCAACTTGGCTAACATCAATACCAAAGTTTAATAAAGCCTGTAGAATTTGATCCTCTTGCAATTGATGATTCTCTTTTTCTCGTTGAATCTCTTTTGCAAAATCAACCATTACTTTCGATACCCCACGCAATTGCTCTGCTACTAATCTTCTGCTCTCCTGAACTTGTTTTTTTAGTCTTTGGTTTGCACGGAAATAGAAAACCTCTTGCTTCATTAAATCCGCCATTTTAGAGGAACGCTGGCAATATTTTTCCCATTCTCTCATAAATTGACCGTTCTTAATAAGCTGATCCTTTTCTACTAAATGCATCATATTCTCCATGTATTGATATGTTCGGTCTCCATTATTAGACCAACAATGATCTTTTTTCATACAACTACTACAGCATTTATTGGAAATGCTACAAATAAATAGTTCTTCATCAGTCAATTCGTCCTCAATTTGTGCAAATTGACTAGGCTGTGAAAAGCTCGCAGACAATGCTTCAAACACATTTGAGAATTGTGTAATACGATTAGCAGTCAAATCTCTGATTTTACGTAAATATTGCTGCTGATCTGTAGAATGCTCCTCTGTTCCCGGGACTAGTTTAGCTAATTGCTTTAATAGGAAAGATGGCGTTAGTAAGAATAATACAATCGCAATGACAGATTCAATAATTGAAAAGATAATATCAGACTGCTTTTCTGCATAGAAACTTATTAAGCATGTCCCAATTAATAGTCCAGCCGCTGCACCTAATCTCTTACCTTCTTTTAATAAGCCTCCTAGCAATCCAGAGAATGCTAATAAGCTCATTTGGTATAAGCTTGAAACACTTGCTAGACTTAATATTAGGCCCGTTACAACTCCTACTGTACACCCTACCGTTCCTCCCGCTACGAAGGCAAATAGTAAAACAATATATCTAGTAACGATATGCTGAATTGATAAATCTTGAATATACCAGTCAGTTGTCCCCGTCACAACTGAAGCTAAAAGAATAACTAAACACACGATTTCTTCAACACCTAAAAGCTGTTTTCTCTTAGGAATCGCTAGTAAAGGTACACTTTGGAAAAAGATCATTGTTAGGATAAAACTTAATCCTGCTTCCACAGAAGCCATTAATACATCATACATTAGTACTTCTTGTTGGAAAGCATATGCGATTAATAAGTGACTAATAAATACTGATAAAAATACTTGAAAAGGTACTAGACCTATATAATGTCGTTTAACTCTAGCAAAGAATATGTTGAGGATAAAAAATAAGATAACAGTGGCAAAAGCATAACTAACCGTTTCAATCGACACCGTTAGTGAACCAACCATAAGAGCGACAAACGCTACTCCCGTCCGTTCTCTTTTCATCATATAAACAGAAGCAAAAAACGGTAAGACAAACGGAAGAATATGCGATAAGATCAACGCTCTCCCTAATAAAAATCCCGTTAAAAAGATTAGAAGACCCCAATCAAAAAATGCTTTTTCTAGTTTAGTCTTGATTGATTTAGAAGATTGCCGAAAAACTGATTGAAACCCGTTAGTAGGGACCAAGCTAGCCGAAGAATTTGAAGATCCTCTTTCCAGTTTCGTCATATTTCCACCTCATCCGATTTGGTTTATTGAACATATTTTAACTTGTCCATTTGAAGGAATATGTCAAAATGACAAAGGTAAAAAAAAGTTTTCTTCGACGGAAAAAGCTTTTACGTACAACTGTTTTACAAAATATGAGTAAAGCTAGCAGCATAATTTCTCTAATAGGGTAAAAGAAACGCAATTATTAAATTTTATGTCAATCGAAATGTGGGATAGAAAGGTTTAAGAGCGAAAGTGGCAGTTTTTAAGAACTAGTAAGGTCAGGATTAAAAATCAGGTTAAGGGCGGGAATAGATTTAAATAGTTTAGATCTGGAAAGCTTAATTGATTTGAGATTCTTTTTTAGAAGTTAAGTGGGAGTGAAAAGAAAAAAACGCCTAGCCTCTTTTAAAGAGACCAGGCGTTTTTGATGATGACCCGTACGGGACTCGAACCCGTGTTACCGCCGTGAAAGGGCGGTGTCTTAACCGCTTGACCAACGGGCCGTCAAAGGGAATGGTAGCGGCGGAGGGAGTCGAACCCCCGACCTCACGGGTATGAACCGTACGCTCTAGCCAGCTGAGCTACACCGCCATTATCTTTAAACGACAAGATTTATCTTACCATGGTACCAATCGACCGTCAACAGTTTTTTCATATTTTATTTTATAGTTTTTTTCATACAAAAAACGCACCCATTAAGAGTGCGTGTTCTATATAAGCATTTATGTCCAAGCAAGGTAGTAAATTAACCTCGACGAGCTCCACGGCCACCACGCTTAGATTCTGTGTTGCGTTTTAAAGAAGCTAGACGATCTTCACTGTCTTTTAAAAATTTACTCATTTTTTGATCAAATGTTTCTTTGACTGGACGTTGATCTGAACGGTTTTGACTTCTACCACGATTTCCACCATTGTTTCCTCCATATGAAGGTCTGCTAGTGCGAGGTCTTTGCTCACGTTCTCCCTCTTTAACCGGTGGACGTTCTTTTGCTTTTTTAATTGAAAGGCCGATTTTACCGTCTTTCTCAACATTGATTACTTTTACTTCGACTTCATCGCCAACTTTTAAATGTTCGTTAATATCTTTAACATAGTTGTCAGCTACTTCACTAATGTGAACAAGTCCAGTTACTCCTTCTGGTAGCTCTACAAAAGCACCAAAATTTGTAATACCTGTAACTTTCCCACTAACTTTGCTGCCTACCTCAATTGACATAAAAAAAATGCTCCTCCTTAAAATGTTTAACTGGATTTACTATATTATATAAAATTATAAAAACAAGTGTCAATGAAACGATAATTACTTAATATTTGGGAAAATTATTTCTCCTTTTTTAGAAAAAAATAAGTTTTTCCTAGCAAGCTCAATAATATATTGATCATCGTTCAATTGGTCAATCATACGTTTTGAATCTTCTACCGTATCTTTTGTCTTCTTTAAATCAGCCTTTGCTAGTTTTAATTGCTTTACTTTAGAAGAATAAACGTGCTGCTGCGCTACGTAGTGAGATTGTAATAAAAAGTATACTGGCACTGTTAAAAAACAAAATAATGACATACGTATTAAAAACTTTTTAAAACTTCTTCTCTTAGGTTTCATCCCCTGTTCTTCAACTAAAGTAATATTTTGTTTATCCTGAACTTGTCTACTTAGGTCCAACTGTCTCGCATGTTCCACCTATCTCTTCCTCCTATCTAAAAAATCTTTTACTTTTTTAATAGTAGTAAGGAAGATATTCTTGAATTTTCCGAAAACTCCTTTAAATTGTATTAAATAGTTTTTGACTCGTTTTGGCACAAAAAACCAACATACTCTGCCGAAAAACAAAAGAATAGATAAGACAACGTTGTAAAGTAATCGGATCAGTCGAATAAGGAGACCATAAATAAACAAAAGTATCACGATTATTAACTGAATAATACCCTTTATAGGTTTAAAAATAAATATTATGATTAATTTTACTATAATGCGGTAGATTCTAATAACTAGTTGAATAATAAATTCTAAAACTTTTTTATAAATAGTTCGCAGTAGACTTTGGTATGCTGCATAACCGCATAGTAGAGCTAACAGGAGATAAAACCTTAGTGCACCTTCGTTAACTAAGTATAAAACATAAAAAACTAGTAGAGCCTGAAATACCCAAAATAAAATATCGGTAGCGAACACGATCAGTCGATTACGAGTACCTCGATATAAAAAACGATGGTATGTATCTAGTGCCATACCAAGATAAGCACCCATACCGACCATCGCTATCATTGAGTAGAACTGAACGTTTAAGCTCATTTAAATAGCTTGCTAAAGATCCCTTTAGCTTTCCCTGAGTTGTACTCGTCAATATAACAAAGTTCATTAATTTTTCCCTTTATAGCTACATGACCTTTTTCTACATCGAGGTTTTTCATTTGTAAATTATGACCTTTAATATGCAAAAAGCCTAAAGCTGTTTCTAAAAGGAATTCTTCACTATCAAAGCTCTCTACCTGCTTAACTCCAGTGATTTCAAGATATCTTCTACTTTTTAAGGACAAATCCTGCTCGATTATTTGGCTTGTATTTTTCGCATTTAAGTCATACGGATTATTCATACTAGTCCCTCCATTTACATAAACTGTATCGCTTTACAACAAGTTCTTAATACAGTGTTATTTGTACAAGTATATGAAGGGACAACTTTTTTAGAACAAGCTATCTGACAGTTTTTCCTCGCTTATGATTGTATACATTGCATCTGCTTCTTCTTTTCGTACAGTTTCCTTAAGTAGATTGATCTTTGCCGTCACAATTTTCTGCCCGAAGCGAATTTTTAATTCATCATTTACTTTTACTTCTGTAGATGCTTTTGCTACCGTTCCATTTATTGTTATTCTTCCTTGATCAGCCACTTCATTAGCAAGTGTTCGACGCTTAATAATTCTCGATACTTTTAAAAATTTATCAAGTCTCATATTTTATTCTCCTTAATCCTCATTGATCATTCGAATTTTTTAGCTTCATTCCATATCTCATCCATTTCTTCTAGAGATACGTCTGAAAAGGTTTTATTAATTTCATTAAGTCTTGTTTCAATATATTGAAAACGTTTAGTAAATTTCATATTCGTTTTTAAGATTGCTTCTTCAGGGTTTACATCAATAAAACGAGCTAAATTAACAATACTAAATAATAAATCACCTAGTTCTGCTTCAATTTTAGACTGGTCTTTTGATTCAATTGCATCAAGAACTTCAGTTAGTTCTTCTCTAACTTTATCCACCACCGGAGGTAATTCTTTCCAATCAAATCCCACTTTTGCCGCTTTTCTTTGAAGTTTTTCTGCTTTTAATAATCCAGAAAGTTCCTTTGGAATTCCTGAAAGAACAGATTCAACCACATGGCCCTTTTCAGCTTGCTTTAATTCCTGCCAATTTTTTAATACTTCCTCTTCATTATTAACATGAACAGTTGAAAAGACATGAGGATGACGATAAATTAGCTTACTCACTAACCCTTGGATAACATCTTGAATAGAGAAATAACCTTCATCTTCTCCTATTTGAGCGTGTAACATCACTTGAAGTAATACATCACCAAGTTCTTCAATAATATGATCGTCATCCTCTTCGTCGATTGCTTCAATAAGCTCATACGCCTCTTCTAAAAGGTATTTCTTTAATGATACATGTGTTTGCTTCTGATCCCATGGACAACCGTCAGGGCCTCTTAAAGTAGCAATAACAGAGCGAAGAGTCTCAAATTGGTGATATAGATCCTCTTCATTTTTAACAGGCGGTACATACACACTTGTCATGTTATTGATAGTCGTATTGCGATCCATCTCATATAAAGGCACTCTACTTATTAGCTCATCTGCGCTACCCGCTGCTGTCACAATTACCACTTCATAATCATCAGGAAGCTGCTCCATTAATTTTAATTTCGTATGTGAAGCAGTCATTTGGTCGTAAACTTGGCATATGATCAAATGCTGCCTAAATGTAATTTGCTCTTGCTCTAAATCTGTTGCATCCACAAACTGGAATCCTTCGATAGGATCAATTTTCAAGCTAGTAAACATCGCATCTAAAAAGCTCTGTCCACCTTTAATATCTAGCTGGATAGTACCCTTATCCGCAAGTTCGATTAATAGCTGAACCGTTTTTTCCGCTACAAGGGGATGTCCTGGTACCGCGTATGTAATGGATTCCACTTCAGAAGCTTTCACTAACGCCTGTACAATTTCTTGGTAGACTTCTTCAAAACGATCGTGTTTTTCATATATTTCGTCAAATGATTGAAAAGTTAGACCTTCTTTTTCTAATTCGCTTATAACAGGGTGGTCTTTTGTACGTAAATAAAGATTGTCAGTTTTTTGTAACACTTTATAAATTCCAAATGGAAGCTGATTAAGGTCTCCTGCTCCTAAACCTAAAACTGTAATCTTGTTCATTTTCCTCCTCCTGTTCTTTTAAGAGAGCCACTTTTGTAGTTTTTCACTTTTAACTAATGAGCTTAGCTCTTCTACTGTAAATAACTTAATTTTAATTAAAACAATTCCAAATGCCATTGCTCCTACAACCGCTGATGATAATGCCTCCACTAACATTCTTAAACGAAGTGGGTTTATAAACATTGCATACTTTTCAAAAACATGCTCATATCCATATACACAGCCATACATAACAGCTAGGGCAACTAGTAATTTCGCAATAAACGTAAAGCCAAAAAATGTTGTTTTCGACAATTTATAAATATAAGCCAAATTCAATATCGTAACGATAATTAGAGCAATCACCGTTGAATAGGCTGCCCCTTTTGAACCTATTTGCTCCATTAAAATAACATTACCAACAAATTTCACACAACCACCTGCTAACACATTTAAAGCAGGAATTAAACTTTTGCCTAACCCTTGTGCTATTGAAGATGTCGTAATGGATACCCCGGCGAAGAAAATCGATGCACATAAAACCGTTAGGACATCTGTTCCTAAATCATTTCGATAAAGCATGATATTCGTCGGATGGATAATCGAAATTAGACCGATTGTTGCAGCAGCTCCTACTACAATACTCACCCTAATGGCACCTGAAATACGATTATTTATAGAATTATGTTCTTTACGAACTAATTCACTAGATAAATAAGGAATTAAGGCAAGCGAAAAGGATGAAGCAATGACAGAACCTAATTGAATTAAAGGAAATCCACGGTCATAAATTCCCTTCACAAGTTTAGCACCTTCAACATGATACCCATATTGTACTAATAAAGGGTAAAAAGAGATTGAATCGATAAACTGAATAAATACAAGTACTAAGCTACTTAGACTGAGTAAGATTCCTTGATATAAAATCGTTTTTAATTCTAAACGATAGGTTTTAATTAAACCAAACGATGGGATTGTTAATCCGGAGCCGCGAAAAGAAACCCAATAAAAGAAGTAAAGTATCGCTGCTATACTACCTAGTATTGAACCTGAAACAGCACCCGCACCTACAATATAAAGATTATCAGTCGTTTCCATTAAATAAAGTGACAGTACTAAAATCGTGATCACTCGAATAAACTGTTCAATTACCTGGCTGACTGATGTAGGTCCCATATCTCCTAAACCTTGGTAATATCCACGAAACGCTGAAGTTATTGGAACAAATAAAAAGCCAACACTGACAACGCGAATTAACATCGCTAGATGATCATCCCGCATAAACTTTGCTATACTATTACTGCCTATGTATAAAGTTAAAAAACATAATATCCCAATGACTAGCAACATCATAAATGTTGCATAAACTAAATCTTTAGCCCCCTTATCATCTTTTTTCGCCACTCTTTCAGCTACATAAGATGATAAAACTAAAGGAAAGCCGTATGTTGAAAAAGCTAAAGCAATTGCGTAAACAGGGTAAACCTGTTGGTAAATATAGTAACCTAAATCTCCAGCAATATTTTGATAGGGTATTTTATAAAATGCACTCAATACTTTTGATAATAATGATGCTATTGTTATGAATAATGCGCCTTGTAAGGCTGCTTTTTGTTTAGCATTTTGCAAAAGGATTACAACTCCTTTGATAGACGGTTCACCCTTTAATGTATTACATTATTAGGCCTTATGTAAAGAGTTGTCGAAAGAAAAAACTCCCCTTTTCCATTTTTGGTAAGATTTAACTTTACTGTTGAGTAAAAAAATAATAAAAACACAAAGACCAGTAAAGGTATAAATTAACCTTTACTGGCCTTTGCTTACTAAATGTATGATTATTGCTCCATTTGTCTAGCTAAGAAATTAGTAGCAGTGTCTATCGCTTTCTTTTCAACTTCAGAAATTGTTTTGTCTTTTGAAAAGATCACTACGGCTCCAATTGGATCCCCACTAGCTATGATTGCTCCTACCGCGTAGGAATGATATTTTTCAATAACACTTTCGATAAATGAAGCTTCTCCTGGCTCACTAACTACCTTTGAGTTACGCTCCACCATCGTTTTTTCGATAATATCACCAATATTTTTGTTTAAGTATTCTTTCTTCGAAGCACCTGCAACTGCCACTACTGAATCACGATCACTGATAATGACTGTGTGTCCAAGTGTGTCATATAGTGCATCTGCGTATTCCTTTGCGAAATCACTTAACTCGCTAATAGGTGAATATTTCTTTAAAATAACTTCTCCATCTCGGTCAACGAATATCTCTAATGGATCGCCTTCACGAATCCGTAAAGTTCTCCTAATTTCCTTTGGTATTACTACTCGACCTAAATCGTCAATTCGACGAACAATACCTGTTGCTTTCATACTTGTAAAGCGCCTCCTCACTTACTTGCATGTCTACGTTGATAAAGATACCCGAGTGACAATGAGGTAAGGTCACCCTTAATTAATGATAGTATCCTACACAACGAAAGTTCTATACAAAATAAGTGAGATTTTTTAACACCTTTACTAAAAATATAGTATTGTAAGCACTTTTTGGTAACTTTTATTTAAATCACAGAAGAATTTAGATTAAATTAACCCATATTCTCCTCTATTTTCTAGCTTCTACACTTTAAGCATTAACGCTCTCTTTTTTCACATTTTTTAATCCGTTAATTAAACCTTCTAGTGTAGTTAGCCATTCCGCTGGATTCTTTCCTTTTACGTCTAGCGTAACTTTTAATTTCGACCCATCCATTCCTAGGCCGATTCCTCTACCAAAGGAATTACATAATTGGAATAGCTTCCCGCCGTCAATATTTGTACTTGCCACCTCAGAGAAATAAACACTCACTTCAGACTTAGCTTGCTTGATCAGTTCAATCTTCTCAGCAATGGCTAAAAGCTTAATATGAGCCACTTGGCATAGGTAGCCTACTTCCACAGGGAAATCCCCAAAGCGGTCCATTAATTCCTCTTGCAGGTCATTTAACTCCTCAAACGTTTCAATTCTTCTAAATTGTTTGTACATCTCTATTTTTTGCTTACTATCTTGAATATACGTATCAGGTAAATAAGCATCTACTTCAATGTCAATTTCGATTGAAATTAAATCTTCTTTCTTAACTCCTCTACGCTGTTCGATTGCATCTTTTAACATTTGAGAATATAAATCGAATCCAACTGAATCAATAAATCCATGTTGCTGTGCACCAAGTAGATTCCCTGCACCTCGTATCGACAAGTCACGCATAGCAATTTTGAAGCCGGAACCTAGTTCTGTAAACTCTTTAATTGCCTGTAAACGCTTCTCGGCAACTTCAGTTAATACTTTATCCTGCTTATAGGTGAAATAGGCATAAGCTACTCGATTTGAGCGTCCTACACGCCCTCTTAATTGATAAAGTGTTGAAAGACCCATTCGGTCCGCATCATACACAATCAATGTATTAACATTTGGAATATCCACACCTGTTTCGATAATCGTTGTACTGACTAATACATCATATTGCCCATCTAAGAAGGCATACATAACTGATTCCAGTTCCCCTTCATTCATTCGACCATGTGCGACGGCTACCTTCGCGTCTGGTACAAGCATTGAAATCTGCTCAGCCATACGCTCGATATCTTCTACACGATTGTATAAGAAGTAAATCTGTCCATCACGAGCAAGCTCCCTTTCAATCGCCTCTCTCACTAATGCAGCGTTATACTCGACTACATATGTTTGAACTGGAAAACGATTTTCTGGAGGCGTTTCAATAACTGATAAGTCTCTTACTCCTAACATTGACATATGCAATGTACGAGGAATCGGAGTTGCAGTTAGCGTTAAAACATCTATATTTGCTTTTAGCTGTTTAATTTTTTCTTTATGAGATACACCAAATCGTTGCTCTTCATCAATAACTAAAAGGCCCAAATCTTTATAAATAATATCCTTTGATAATAAACGATGAGTTCCAACTACTATATCAACAGAGCCTTCTTTTAATCCCTTCATCGTTTCAAGCTGCTGCTTACGAGATCGGAAACGATTTAACAGGCCGATATTAATTGCGTGATCCTGAAATCTTTCTCTTAATGTTTCGAAATGCTGTTGTGCTAAAATTGTAGTAGGAACTAAAATAGCAACCTGCTTACCTTCAACAATTGCTTTAAAGGCAGCACGAATAGCAACTTCAGTTTTCCCATATCCAACGTCTCCACAAAGCAGTCGATCCATTGGACGTTCTCTTTCCATATCCTTTTTAATCTCATGAATTGATCTAAGCTGATCGTCAGTTTCCTGGTATGGAAACGAAGACTCAAATTCTTGTTGCTCTAGCCCGTCAGGAGAAAATGCATAACCTTTTGATGCTTCACGCTCTGCGTAAAGTTTAATTAAATCATCAGCAATATCCTGTACTGAGCCTTCAACTTTCTTCTTAACCTTTTTCCAATCAGTCCCGCCAAGTTTATAGATCTTTGGTTCCTTACCCTCAGAACCCACATACTTCTGTACTTGGTCAATTTGTTCGATCGGTACGAATAATTTATCGTCACCATGATATCGAATATGTAAATAATCTTTATGGATTCCATTAATCTCTAATGTTTCAATTCCTAAAAATTTACCGATACCATGATTAACATGAACAACATAATCTCCGACTTTTAATTCCGAGTAATTTTTTATTCGTTCTGCATTCGATAGCTTTGTATTAATTCTCTTTTTCTTCTTAGCTTTTTTAGTAAATAGCTCTCGCTCCGTAATGAGAACAAATTTCTCTAACGGAAGTTCGAATCCAGAACGAAGATCACCCTTCATGATGTAAACTTCACCATTTTTGATTTGCTCAATAGAAGAGATAATTTTACCTTCAATTTTGTAATCTGCTAATATATTTTCAATTTTGTTTGTTCTATCATCACTTTCACCAAGCATAACGATCGTGTATTTATTTTTCTTCCAACGATCTAGTTCATTTTTTAATAGGCCCATTTGTCCATGAAACTCTTGCATCGATTTGCATTGCATCGACACTACCTGTTCAGGATGCGTATGAGGAACTCTTCTTGGAAAAAGACTCGTATGAATTTGTTGGCGCTTTCTTGATTGTAATAATTCGAAAAAATCATGAGAAAACGTTACGCCCTGTAAAGCATTTCCTTCTGCCAATAAAGATGTATACCACTCTGCTTCATCTTTTTTAAGCTGTTCAACAATTTCATGAACCCTGGAAATCTCATCGATTACAACAATAGCTTCTTTTGGAACATAATCTAGTAAACTAAATTGGTTTTCATAGATTAGGCCAAAATATTTATATATTTGATCAATCAACTGCCCTTGTTTTAACTGTTCAAGATCATAGGTGACCTTTTCAGCTAATGATTCTTTTAATTGTTGATCTTTTACTTTTGATAGAGTCGTTTTAAAAGCTTGCTCTATACGTTGAACACCTAATTGTAAATCAGTCTTAGAGATAATTCTTTCTGTTGCCGGACCAATATGCACAATTTCAAATTTTGTAATCGACCTTTGAGAATCAGGAGAAAACGAACGAATTGAATCGATTTCTGTATCAAAGAGCTCTATACGAATAGGGTCTTCATATGTAAGTGGATAAATATCAAGAATTCCACCACGTACACTAAATTCTCCCTTACTTTCTACCATTCCAACACGCTCATAGCCCATTTGGACAAATTTTGATATCAAATTCGGTAAATCGATCTCTTCGCCGATTTCAAAATTAATTTGATTGTTAGCCCATAATTCAGGAGATGGTAAATATCCGATTAATCCAGAGACTGGTGTAACTACAATCGCTGGTTTTTCTGACATCAAACTGTTTAGTGCGATTAGTCTTTGTGATCTGAGCTCTGGACTTGATACCGCAATCTCTGATGCAATTAATTCATTTGCAGGATATAGAAATACCTTTTCTTCACCTACAGCTGCTCTCAAATCTTCCGCTACCTTCTGAGCTTGAAGAAGATTATTCGTTACAATTAACTGTGTTTGTCCAGTTTCTTTAAAAACAGCACCCGCTAGCAATGTTTTTGCAGACCCAGTTAAGTTTGTAACCAACTGCTCTTTCAACCCGCTTTTAAGGCCCTGCATTATCTTTTTAATATCTTTATAATGGTTAAATTGTTCAATCAAACCAATCACGAAGTCAATCTCCCCTAACAGTCAATCTAAGTAAACAATACCCTTAGTTGAAGTTTATATTTATAGTTTTTTTAAAATTAGGCCTGTAGATGAAAAGTGCAAAAAATAATGAATACTTAAATCACATTTCACAAATGTTTTGTTTTACGTTTTAATCAAAACACCTTAATAGTGAGCCTAGTAAAAACAGAAAAACGCCTCAGTTATTAACCAAAGGCACTTTAGTTTATAAAATTTTTATATTCATGGTAATGCGGAAACTCTGATAGGGTCATTTCGCAATCCTCACACACGATATAAATTACTTGATTAGGAGATTGAATAAAATTTACAAAATCACTTAGCTCCTCGTCAAATGAATGACAATAAGAAGATGATACTTGTAAAAGTTGATCCTTTTCAATACTACCCATGCATTTACTGCAATATCGACACTGACATTCTAATAATTCCATTACTGCCTCCATACTACAAAAATTCATATATACAGTATGGTTTGTACTAACTATACTTATTCAATATGAAGGCGTAAATTCCTGTTTTTTATTTTTTATTATATTGATTCATCACGTCTACAAAAGAATGATTTAAAAAGTATTCACATGCATCCGCTGCTTTTTTTACACCATCAACAACTTCAGCAATTTCCTCTTCAAAAAAGTTTGAGAGTACATGATTTACAACGCTCATCCCATTAGAAGGGCGGTCCACTCCGATGCGAATACGTTGGAATTCTTGTGTCCCTAAATGCTGAATTAATGACTTAATCCCATTATGACCACCAGCACTTCCTTTAGTGCGCAAACGCAGCTTACCAGTTGGAATATCCATTTCATCATAAAGTACAACAAGGTCTTCTATATCAATATTAAAATAATCCATGAACGGCCTTACACTTTCACCTGATAAATTCATGTATGTTAAAGGTTTTAACAAAAAGACTTTTTCACCATTTACAATCCCAGAAGAATAAATACCATTAAATTTTTGTTGGTTTAATGAAATACCCCAACGGTGAGCCAATTCATCGATCGCAATGAAACCTATATTATGTCGCGTTCTCTCATATTCTCTACCCGGATTGCCTAATCCTACAAACAATTTCATTTTATTCCTCCATTCTTAATCTCTGGTTATATTGCGAAAAGACGTAACCACTTCTGGTTACGTCCTCTTATAAGTTTTAAAGCAAAGATGTAATTTTACTATTAATCAAATAATGTACTTACTGATTGCTCTTCATAAACACGAATAATCGCTTCACCTAACAAGCCTGCAACTGATAATTCAACAAGTTTATCAGTTCTTTTATCGTCAGTAAGACAAATTGAATTTGTTACAACTAATTCTTTAATACAAGAGTTTTCGATACGATCAATTGCCGGTCCAGACAATACAGGGTGTGTACAACATGCATATACTTCTTTTGCACCGTGCTCTACTAATGCATTAGCAGCAAGTGTAATTGTACCCGCTGTATCAATAATATCGTCGATTAAAATAGCCGTTTTACCTTCAATATTACCGATGATGTTCATAACTTCGGAAACATTTGGTTTTGGACGACGTTTATCAATGATAGCAATTGGAGCTTTAAGACGATCAGCCATTTTACGAGCTCTTGTTACTCCACCATGGTCAGGAGAAACAATTACGATATCTTCAAGCTGTTTTTTTCTAAAATAATCTGAAAGGATAGGTACACCTAATAAGTGATCAATCGGGATATCAAAGAATCCTTGAATTTGTGGAGCATGTAAATCAAGTGTAATCACTCGAGTAGAACCAGCAGTCTCAAGAAGATTTGCAACTAACTTAGATGTAATTGGCTCACGTGAACGAGCTTTACGATCTTGACGAGCATAACCGTAGTAAGGAATTACGATGTTAATTGTTTTTGCTGATGCACGTTTTAAAGCATCAATCATGATTAACAATTCCATAATACTTTCGTTTACTGGGAAACTTGTTGATTGAATGATAAATACATCACAACCACGAATACTTTCCTCAATGTTAATTTGCACTTCTCCATCGCTAAAACGAGAAACCGAACATTTACCAAGCTCTACACCAATATGCTTTGCAATTTCTTCCGCTAATTTAGGATTTGAGTTTAGAGTAAATACTTTTAAATGCTTGTCTGGATAATGATTAGGCATGTTTCGTGTACCCTCCGCTTTTTTCTTTTCTTTTTATTTATCTATAATTAATTTTTATAGTAACCTTCTTTTGTCACTTGCCTTGCTCTCGCAATTGCCAGTGAGTCTTCTGGAACTTCATCAGTAATTGTTGAACCAGCTGCAATGTATGAACCTTTTTTCACAGTTACAGGTGCAATTAAGTTTGAATTACAACCAACAAAAACATTGTCCTCAATCGTTGTTTTAAACTTGTTTTTACCGTCGTAATTTACAGTGATTGAGCCACAACCAAGATTAACATCTTGACCTACTTCCGCATCACCAATATAGCTTAAATGAGAAGCTTTACTTCTATTACCAAAAGTAACTTTCTTAGTCTCAACAAAATTACCAATTCGAACTTCATCACCTAATGTTGACGCAGGACGAATATGAGCAAAAGGCCCAACTGATGTTGAATGACCAATCTTACTCTCATGTACAACCGATTGCTTAATGATAGTATCATTACCAATTACACTATCGATAATTTCTGTATTCGGGCCAATTGTACTATCAGACCCTATTATACTATTCCCATAGATCATTGTACCAGGGTAAATAATAGTATCCGAACCAATAATTGCATCTGCTGAAATATATGTGCTTGATGAATCGATAATCGTTACTCCATTCAACATATGCTTTTTATTTATATTTTTTTGCATTAATGATTCCGCAATCGATAAAGCATATCGATCATTTACACCTAATGTTTCATCAAAGTTCGCTGTTTTATATGCAGCTACGATTTCACCTTTTGCTTTTAGTATCTCAATAACATCCGGTAAATAGTACTCACCTTGAGAATTATCATTATTCACTTCGCTTAGTGCATCAAATAATGCCTTATTATCAAAACAATATGTACCTGTATTAATTTCTTTCACTGCAAGCTCTTCCGGATTTGCATCCTTATGCTCAACAATTTTTAATACAGATCCATTTTCGCCACTAATTATTCTACCATAACCAGTTGAATCCTCAATATGAGCTGTTAAAATGGTAGCTTTTGCCTGTAATCGATCATGTTCAGCAAATAAAGCTTCAATTGTTTCTGGGGAGATTAATGGTGTGTCACCACAGATTACTAAAGTGGTTCCTTCTTTATCTTTTAAAGATGGCGCTGCTTGAATCACAGCATGTGCAGTACCTAATTGCTCAGCCTGAAGAGCATATTCGCTATCGTCACCTAATTGTGTTTTAACTAATTCTGCTCCGTGACCTACAACAGTTACAATATTTTGTACACCAACTGATTTTACGTGGTCTACAACATGCTGAACCATAGGTTTTCCACAGACAGGGTGAAGTACTTTATATAATTTTGATTTCATTCTAGTACCTTTTCCTGCAGCTAGAACAATCGCATATTTATTTGACATAGTCAACCTCCATCAATCTAAATACCAATACCTGTTAGGTCAATTTGCTAATTTTTATATTTTTTTACAAAATACATCCATTTTATTATACCATAAAAAAAGAACCCATTATACATTAATGGGTTCTTTTTGGTCATATTTTTAAGAAGCACCTGCTTCTTCAAAGTCTTCTTCCAGCTCACCTACACGGTGATATTCAGCTAATACAGAATCTTGTATTTTGCTACGAGTTGAAGAGTTAATCGGATGAGCGATATCACGGAACTCTCCATCCGGAGTACGTTTACTTGGCATTGCTACAAATAATCCGTTGTTACCATCGATTACACGAATATCATGAACTACAAATTCATGATCTAAAGTAATTGATGCAATAGCTCTCATACGACCCTCCGTGTTTACGCGGCGTAGTCTTACGTCTGTCACTTCCATCTTGTTCACCACCTTTTTCAACTTAAACCATAATTAGTAAGTTTCAACAATTATCAATAATTTCCTTCTTTTTGGAAAATTTTTTATGTAAATTATTTAATTTTTAAAAATGTTTACTAAATTTAAGGTTTCAACTAATTTATCGGAATTTTTTAATTAGTTTTTAATGAAAATAAAAAAAACCTGAAAAAATTTTCAGGTTTTTTATTATAAGTATATATAGTTAATTTTCAATCCAACCACAAACTTCGTCGCAAATTCTTTAAATAACTGCGATGCACTCAATTTCCACTAGTACATCTTTAGGCAATCTTGCAACTTCAACGCAGCTTCTTGCAGGTTTATGTCCGTTGAAATATTCTTCATAAATAGCGTTAAAATCAACAAAAGTAGTTAAATCCTTCAAAAAGACTGTTGTTTTAATAACTTTAGATAAATCTGTACCAGCTTCTTCTAGAACGGCTTTAAGGTTCGCAAACACTTGTTTAGTTTGTTCCTCAATCCCACCTTCAACGAGATTCCCGTCTGCAGTTAATGGAATTTGTCCAGAAGTGTAAAGTAAGCCATTAGCGATTATTGCTTGAGAATATGGTCCAATTGCTTTTGGTGCATTATTCGTATGAATTAATTGCATTATGTATCTTCCCCTTCTTTATTATGACAAAATAGCTTATCTATATTATGATTATAAGCTTTCAGTTTTAATAAATGATTCTTCTTGGTAATTGCCTCGTTCAACTCTTATAAGTTGTTCTCTTTCATTTACCTCAGATAATTTTACAAGCGAAATATAATCTTCAACTAATCTTTCTTCAATATTAACTGCTTCAACTAATACACCAATACCTGCCACATTTGCCTGGAATTCCTTAAGCAAGTTTTTCATACCAGTAATCGTACCACCGGCTTTCATAAAATCATCGATAATTAATACATTTGAACCGGCCTCGATGCTTCTTTTTGCCAATGACATTGTCTGTATACGCTTTGAAGAACCAGAAACATAGTTAATACTCACAGTCGATCCTTCTGTAACTTTGTTATCCTGACGAACAATTACAACTGGTACATTTAAAAAATTTGCAACTGCATATGCTAATGGAATCCCTTTTGTTGCAATTGTCATTACGATATCAACTTTTTGATTACCGAATATTGATGCAAACATACGACCTACACTATTAACATAGTTAGGATTACTTAAAATATCTGTCATATATAAATATCCACCAGGTAATACTCGGTCTGGCTTTTGAAGTAAATCACAAAGCTCTTCAATCAATGTGTTTACTTCTTGATTACTAATACTAGGAATATACTTTACACCACCAGCCGCTCCTGGTACAGTCATTAGAGTTCCAATTCCTTGCTGTTCAAATGTCTGTTTAATGATTCCTAAATCCTCACTAACTGATGATTTAGCAGAAGTATATAATTCAGCAAAAAATGTTAATGATACTAACTGTTGTGGATGATGCAACAAATAGTGTGTCATACCTACAAGACGAGAGCTTCTTCTAATTTTCATGCAGCACCTCAAATCACGAATGTTTTATAAAAATTTTATAATAATATTCGTTTTTAATCAAGTTTTTCCCTTTCACCTAACATCCGAACAGCGTATACTTGATCGCAGAAACCTTTTAATCCGTTATAAACACGATTCATTCTAGAATCATGTCGAACTAATCCAAATACTGTAGGACCACTTCCGCTCATTAAAACAGCATCAGCACCAAAACGTTTCATTTGATCCTTAAGCATTGCAACTTCTGGATGTAAATGCAGTGTAACCGTTTCTAATACATTCCCTAAGGACATGCATATATCATCATAATTTTTATTTGAAATGGCACTGACCATACGGTCTACATCAGGATGTTGAACATTATCTAATTTAAGCTTTTGGTAAACAGTTGCAGTTGACACTCCTTGCGTTGGTTTCGCTAAAATTACCCAACAAGGCGGTGGTGTATCGATATGTTCGATTTTTTCTCCACGACCTGTCGCAATAGCTGTTCCGCCGTACACGCAAAATGATACGTCTGATCCAATTTTAGAACCTATCACAGCTAATTCATCTAAAGTACAATTTAAATTCCAAAGCTTATTTAGCCCTCTCAACACTGCAGCCGCATCTGAACTACCACCTGCTAAACCGGCAGCAACAGGTATATTTTTTGTAATAAAAATATGCGCTCCTAATTTAACTCCGAACATTTCCTTCAAAAGCATTGCAGCTTGATAGGCTAAATTGCGTTGATCATCTGGCACATAACGATTATGTGATGTAACAACAATCTTATCTTCTTGAATAAGCTCTAACTCAATTCGATCGGCTAAATCAATTGTTGTCATGATCATTTTTACATCATGATAACCGTCGCCTCTCTTTCCTACAACGTCTAATGAAAGATTAATTTTCGCAGGAGCCTTCACCATTAATTTCATATTCTCACCTTCTTATGAACACTTACTTTTTTGCTATTGTATCATAATTACCTCATAAGAAAAATGTACCCCATTGAAAGTGACCAATATATTAGAATTTCTTTATGATAATTCACAAAAACCGAAGCATTTTGCTTCGGTTTTTGTGAAGATAAATTTATTTGTCGAAGTGAAGATTGTTATTGTTGCTTATTAGATAATTGTAACTCAGCTAATTCGATTGCTCTTTTAACCATGTTGCCGGCATCCTTCGCTCGAATGCCTCCCCAGCCTTCTTTTTGAACAACGTCATAGAAACCTAGATCTTTTGCAAGTTCCTCTTTAAAGCTCTGTGACATCATACTTCTTCTTCTACCCAAATAAAGCAACCCCCTTTTACTACTTCGACATTTTTAGTATGTGTAAATTTTTTAATTTCATGAATACTAATATAAAGAAAAGGGACAGTAGATAATTCTACTGTCCATTCGCCATCAGTCCACTTGTATGGTCATCACAGAAAAACAATTCAACTGTTTCTGTTAAAATATCTGCATAACTAAAAGATAAGCGTTCAAATGCGTTCTCTTCTTGATCTAATTGTACTACGAATATGGATGGATATGTTTCTGCTAATACACCGGAACGTTCTACAGTCTTTCTGCGCCCGCTGTTTGCCTTCAATGTAAGTCGTTGTCCAACATGACTATCTAAAGTATCCTTTATTTCAGATAATTTTTTTGCCATTTCATACCACCTCACTATGACAAGTATACCATCTTATGTAAACTAAGTCAAAAAAGATAAAATTATACCAACGATATAGGATACCTGTCAACGTTTTTTTGCAATACTCGTCTATTATTTGTAGAAAATAGAAATTTATGTATCATAATAAAAAAAAGATTTTCTACAAACGAAACAATTCATTTCGTTCATGTAGAAAATCTCTTTTCTATTCCTCATCCATTGATTGAAACGGAAGCCCAGTTCTTAGTATTCCTTTTGTTTCTACTCCTCCTAGACCTTTTTCACCCGTAATTGTATTACGTACTACTTCGTAAACATTTACCCTATCCATAAAGGATGTGAAGCTTATTTTTCCGACTACATAAACTGGATCTAAAGCATGTATATTGACCCTAGTTGGTGAGCTTGCAAAGTTTGCTCCAGCACGTATAATCGCTTCAAAATGCGATTGGCACGCACCAGCAAAAATAACAAGGTGATCTAAAGAAGGTACTTTTTTTCTTGCTTCTTTTACAGCATCAACAAAATATCTTGAATGTCGGTAAGCTTCTAAATCAGTCACAACACCTTTTGCCTTTGTATATGCGTCATGACCAGTAATAACTAAAATATCAGGACGATAATGATCTATATAATGACCGATTTTCGTCGGTAATTCTGTTTCCTTACAATAGATCCCTTCAACTGGAACGCCCATCTTATTATACATTTCAAGACATTTTTTTAAGTAAACTGGATCTCCATCAATGTGAAGAACCCGACCTGGAATTTGAAAAAGATTTACATCTGTTCGAAATCCATTAGTTGCTTGAAACCGTCTTTTCTCGTTTTGTTCTTGGTTTTCTTTCTTAAACAATTTATAGTTTTCTTCAATTTGAACAGATGATCTTTTGCCTTTTTCTCGATATTCTGATTCAATAATTACTCGTAGGTCGGATAAAGGCGCATCAGCTATTAAACGAAAATCGTCACCATATAAAACAGCAATGACTTCATCTCCGATTTGTTTTACCTCTACTACTCGAAAAACTAAGTCATATTTATAAGATGCTCGTTCTACAATATCTCCTATATTAATATTCACATGCCTTCCCCTCCAAAATTGCTTAAATACACACCACGAGTTAGCTTTCTTTTTTTAGATTATGTATGGACAAAAAAAAGGGTGAAAAGAAGCTTTATTAAACGAAACGAATTTAAACCATTACATAAAAAATAGGATTATAAACAATAGAAATAATTGTTCATAATCCCCATCTTTTTATTTTATGTGTTTGTATAGAATATTACTTAAAGTACCAAATTCTTGAATTGATAATGTTTCCCCTCTTCTAGTTCCTTCGATACCGGCTTCTAAAAGGCAAACTTCAAGAATTGATTTATCCTTCTTCAGTTTAGAGAAATTATTTAATAAATTATTATTTAATGTTTTTCTTCTTTGGGCAAAGCTCGCTCTGACTACCTCAAAAAAGAATGATTCATCTACTACCTCTGCTGCTGGTTTGTCACGTTTTATTAGCTTAATAACAGCGGAATCAACGTTTGGCTGTGGCATGAATACCGTTCTAGGTACAGTCATAACTGTTGATGCTTGTGTATAGAACTGAATCGCAATTGATAATGAGCCATAATCTTTTGTTCCTGGTTTTGCAGCGATACGATCTGCTACTTCTTTTTGTAGCATACATACAATCCCTCTAATTGGTAAACCTTCTGTTAATAGCTTCATGATAATTGGCGTTGTTACATAATATGGCAAGTTTGCGACTACCATAATATCATTCTCATTTGGTAAATATTCATTGATTGCCTTTTCAACATCCGCCTTCAATACATCTTCGTTAATGATTTGTATATTATCGTACGGTGAAAGAGTATCTTCTAAGATTGGAATTAATCTATTATCTATTTCAAAGGCTAATACTTTTTTAGCGCGTTTAGCAATCTGCTCAGTTAATGCTCCAATTCCCGGTCCAATTTCAATTGCACAACTTTCTTCTGTTAAATCTGCATAACTTACAATGTTCTCAAGTATATTTGTATCAATTAGGAAATTTTGTCCAAAACTCTTCTTAAAGAAGAAATCGTACTTTGCTAATATCTCTTTCGTACGACTAGGAGTTGCGATATCCTTCATTACTTTTCCTCCATTAAAACTTTTTTTACTGCTTGTCCAAATTCGTCTTTTGAAATTTGAAACATTTGCAGTCTTTTCTCTAGCTGTTTTCCGTTTGTATAGCCTATATTAAGAATTTTACCAAGTTTATCTCGTCTTATGCTTGATGAAGGATGTCCAATTAATCCTGCATCGATTAAATCTTCTTTCGTAATTTCAGACTCAACTTCGATAAATTCTTGCTTAACATGAATTAAGGCATTTCGAATAGATTCTCTAGTAGCGTGCTCGATTCCTAATCCCTTTTTACCTGAACGAACAGCTTCTTCCTTTGGTAAAAATGCATGCTTACATCCTGGTACATGTTCTTTTATAATCGAACGTATACGCTGGCCAGGATAATCGGGATCTGTAAATACGATTACTCCCCTAGTCTCCTGAGCATGCTTTATTAATTTTAAAGTATCCTTATTTATAGCAGAACCACTTGTTTCAATTGTATCTGCATCCACAGCTCTTTTAATAGCCGCTGTATCATCTTTACCTTCAACAACAATGATTTCTTTAATTTTCATTTGTTCCTCCAACCATTACAAGTATATGTAATCATACCATATGGATAAAAAAACTTCATACTCTGTTAAAAATAGTTTTAAAGTAAACTCCCCATTGGAGAAGACAGAGTTGTAGCTGCACCTAAATTTGGAATCTACCACAACTTCACCATTCCCAATTATATTTTCTTAATATGAAAAAAAGCAGAAGGATTTATCCTTCCACTTTTCTTTTATCTTCTATATTATTTTTAAAATGATTAATGAATGATACGAATTTTTACAGTACGTCGACCAAAATTAAAACACTCATTTTTTGTAGGCATTAAAATATCAATTCTTTTCCCTTTAATTGCACCACCAGTATCACCAGCAATCGCAACACCATATCCTTCAACCCAAACTTTAGATCCTAATGGAATAACGTTTGGATCGACAGCAATTAGCTTCGTATTAGGATTTTTGCGAACATTAATACCTAAAGCTGTTGTACCTGACATACCAGCATCATAAGGCGAATATGCAGTTGCTTCAACATACATTTCTTTTACCTTACTATTTGATTTTGGAGCACTAGATTTTACTAATGCACTAGATGACGGTACAGTCTTTGTACCAACTGCAACTACACGATCAACTGGATCCTTTAATAGAGTTTCGTCAACAAGTGTTTTAGAAACTACTTTACCATTTTCCTTAATTAATTCGAAGTTACGTTTAACAAGACCTTTTACACCTTCTGAAATGACCGAAGATTCACCTTTATTCATAGAAGAATCCTCTTTTTGTTTTTCTTTAAAATCTACAGGCTCTTCCACCACATCGTTGACTTTTTCGACACGGATAACTCGAACTGTATCGTTTTGTTTGATCATTTCTCCAGCACCTGGTTCAACTCGGTCAAATTCGTTTAAAGTAATGTTCTGCTTTTCTAAAAAGTCAGCGACAGTAGTCGAAGTTGCAAAAACTTTTTTAGAAACCCCTCCGTCATTTAAAACCATAGGGAATGCTTTCTCGTAAGATACCTTACCATTTTCCTCTAACGGTGTCGAAAGTGCAGGCATTATTACATCATCAGGCTTAATATTAATATTTTGTTCTTTTAATAATTCTTTTACTGTTTGAGCAGTTGTCATAATGACTTGTTCCTGCCCGTCGATCGTAAGTTTAACAGGTTTTGCTAGATGTACTGTAATATCCATATCATCTGATATTTTCGTTTTGGCTGACGGATATACTTCATCTTCATTTGTAATTTTAAAATTTTGTTCTTTCAATAATTCAGCCACAGTACTTGCATGTGTTTGAATAACCTGTTTATTCCCGTCTACCTCAAGAGTTACTTGTTCTTTAAGTCCCTCATATGCTCCTGTACCTACTGATCCAGTGAAAACTAAAGCTCCTGCAAGTTGTACTGCTAGTTTTTTACTACTCCCAAGTCTAGAAAGTAACCTATTCGCGTCTATCACGATTTTACTCCTCCTTTTTGCCTGAGAAAAAAGATTGACTAGCTCCAAACCTATTAACTAGTGCTTCTACTCTACTGAATGTATGTTTACTAGATTTAGAAGTAGAAGAGTTTTCTTTCGACAAATTCTTCAACTCTTCATACGCGAACTGTGACGAATAATATGTATTCGTACTAGTTCATGAAATCATTTGTTAATCTGAAAAATATTACACGCATTTTCAAAAGTTCTTTTTTGAACTTCCTCAACTGATATATTCTTTAAACGTGCAATTTCCTCAGCAACAAGTGATACATAGCTAGGTTCGTTTCTTTTTCCTCTATACGGATGTGGTGTTAAGTATGGACAATCCGTTTCGATTAATAGATTTTCTAACGGAATTTCTGTCGCAACTTCTTTAGGTTTTTTTGCATTTTTAAATGTAACTGGTCCTCCTAATGAAATATAGAAGTTCATATTAATACATTCTCTTGCTGTTTCCACACTTCCGCCGAAGCAGTGCATTATTCCGCCTACTTCAGATGCATTTTCTTCTTTTAAAATAGTTACAATGTCTTCTGTTGCGTCACGATTGTGAATAACAATCGGTAGTCCGCATTCTTTTGCTAATTGAATTTGTTTACGAAATACTTCTTTTTGAATTTCTTTTGGAGACTTATCCCAGTAATAATCTAATCCTGTTTCACCAATCGCTACTACTTTAGGATGCTTTGATAGTTCTTTAATCCAATTAAAATCTTCTTCAGTTGCATCAATCGCATCGACTGGATGCCAACCAATTGCCGCATAAAGAAAGTCATATTTCTCAATTAATTCCATAGCCTTCGTAATTGTCGGTCGATCAAAACCAACAACTACTTGATGAACAACTCCTGCTTCTAGAGCTCTACTAATTACTTCTTCAAGGTCTTCTTTGTATTGATCTGCATTTAAATGTACATGTGTATCAAAAAGCATTTTTACTTCCCCTTTGCTCATCTGAGATTTAGTCTAGCATACCGTAAAATTTCTTACCTAACGCGCAGTTAACAATTCCGTTACAAAAAGAAACAGGCAAATTTAAGTGATTTCTAATAAATTTTTAAAGGTCTTTTAAATAAATCCCATGCAATAACAGGACTTTCTGTCACTTTAAAATAAAATCAGATAATTTTTTAAGTTTACCGTTGTAATCTATCTGTAATATTTTCTTCATATAATGACATTTTTTAACAATGTCTTGTTAATACATGCCATAATCCAACAAAATATTATCATATTTGTGATTTCTATGATATTTTTACAATTTTCAGCATCATCCAACAATTATTTCAGTAAAATAAAACAAAAAAAGAAAAGTACTTCATGCTAGTTTTTACACGAAGTACTTTTCTTAGTAACATTATTTAATAATCGTACCGTTCGGTAATGATTGATCAATTGTTGCAAGTGATAGTTTACCTTCAATACTTCCCGCAAGAATCATTCCTTCAGAAAGTTCGCCTCTTAGCTTTACAGGTTTTAAATTCGTTACACAAATCACTTTTCTACCAATTAAGTCTTCTGGTTTATAGTGTTCAGCTATACCTGAAACAACTTGTCTTGATTCATTTCCTAAATCTAACTGAAGTTTAAGAAGTTTTTTTGCCCCTTTTACTGAACCAGCTTCTTTCACTTCAGCAACCTTTAGTTGAACTTTGAAGAATTCATCAATTGTGATCTCAGGAATAGCTTCTTCTTCAACTTTCACTTCTTCCACAGGTTTAACAGTGCCTTGCATTTGCTCTTTAATATATGCAACTTCAACTTCTGTTTCTAAACGAGGGAAAATTGGGTCACCCTTTTGGACTTTTGTACCTTCACTAATTGCTCCAAACTCATTTAGACTATCCCATGATAATATTCCTTCTTCAGTTAGTCCTAACTGAGTGAATATTTTTGTAGGTGTCTGAGTTAAGAAAGGCTTTAATAAAATTCCAACATGACGTAAAGATTCAGCTAAATGCGCCATTACAGAAGCTAGCTCTTGTACACGGCTTTCATCCTTTGCTAGCACCCATGGTTGCGTCTCATCAATATATTTATTCGTACGGCTAACAAACTGCCAAATATTTGTTAACGCAACTGAGAATTCCATGTTATCCATTGCTGCTTCCACAGATTCTCTTGTGCTCTTCGCCATTTGTTGAAGACTCTCATCAAATTCCGTAACTGTTCCATTTAATGAAGGAATCTTTCCATTAAAATACTTTTCAATCATTGCAATTGTTCTATTTAATAAGTTACCTAAGTCATTCGCTAAGTCAAAGTTAATTCTGTCAACGAAACCTTCCGGCGTAAATATTCCATCTGATCCAAAAGGAACTTCGCGTAATAAGTAATATCTTAAAGCATCTAATCCATATCGGTCGATTAGTACTACTGGGTCTACAACATTCCCTTTTGACTTACTCATCTTACCGTCTTTCATTAATAACCATCCATGAGCAAATACCTTTTTAGGTAATGGTAAATCTAATGCCATTAGCATAATTGGCCAATAAATCGTATGGAAACGAACAATCTCCTTACCAACTAAGTGTACATTCGCTGGCCAATACTTTTTATAGTTTTCTTCTTGGTCTGATCCATATCCTAGTGCTGTAATATAGTTAGATAACGCATCAATCCAAACATAAATAACATGTTTAGCATTACCAGGTACTTTTACACCCCAGTCAAATGACGTACGAGAAACAGCTAAATCCTCTAAACCTGGTTTAATGAAATTATTGATCATTTCATTTTTTCTTGATTCAGGTTGAATAAATTCTGGGTTCTCTTCATAATACTTCAATAATCGGTCGGCATATTTACTCATTTTAAAGAAGTATGACTCTTCCTTAACTAACTCTACAGGATGGCCACTATCAGGACTCTTTCCACCAACAATTTTTCCTTCTTCATTATGAATAGGATCAACTATTTGTGTCTCAGTATAGAATGTCTCATCTGGAACTGAATACCATCCTTCGTACTCGTCCAAATAAATATCACCTTGATCTAATAATTGTTTGAAAATCTTTTCAACAATTTCTTTATGTCTGTTTTCTGTTGTACGAATAAAATCATCGTATGAGATATCTAATTTAGTCCAAAGGTCTTTAATACCAACAACGATATTATCCAAGTATTCTTGAGGCGATACATTTAACTCCTCAGCTTTACGTTGAATTTTTTGACCATGTTCATCTGTACCCGTTAAATAAAAAACATCGAAGCCTTGAAGTCTTTTATATCTAGCCATTGCATCCCCAGCAACAGTTGTATACGCATGACCTATATGTAGTTTTCCGCTCGGATAATAAATTGGGGTTGTAATATAAAAAGTTTTATTACTCATTTACCAATACTCCTCCTTCAAAAATTTCTAAATATTGACACTAAATTATTCGCATGATTTTGCATTTCATTATAAAATGAAAAATGAGTTATCTGCATATTCCATCTACTTTTACAACTTCACACTTATTTTACAAGTTAAATTTTACACAATAGTAACATCTATTTCTATTATTTCTCTTAAATATACATATATTTTCTCGTTTATTAGCTCATTTAGTTAGAGTAGTTCCAAAACAATCTAACCATTTTATTTTTATAAACAATTAATAGGAGGATTAATGATGAAATCAACAGGAATTGTCCGTAAGGTAGACGAGCTTGGTCGCGTAGTAATCCCAATCGAACTTAGAAGAACACTAAACATCACTGAAAGAGACACACTTGAAATATTTGTTCAAGATGATCGAATTATCCTAAAAAAATATGAGCCTAATATGACTTGTATGATGACTGGAGAAATATCTAAAAATAATCTCGAGGTTGCTGATGGCAAAATTGTATTAAGTAAAAAAGGCGCAGAGCTTTTAAAATTCGAAATTGAACAATTTATAGCTGATCATAATTAAATAGAAGAGGCTGCCCATTTAAATTGCATTCTTTAACTAATCAATTAATTAAAATCATGATTAGAGAATTTCACATTTAAATACGGCAGCCTAACTTTATATTTATTAAATTTCGTGATATTCTGCATAAACATCTCTTTTATTTAATGAGCGATCTTTTGCAACAAGTTTTATTGCATCTTTACTTTTTTCCTTTTTCTCATTTATGTACCAATCAACATGTTGGTTTATAGTCAGTTCTTCCCACCAACAGTCCTCACTATTTTTCACGTCTTCCTCGGAGGCACCTTCTAAAATAACAACAAACTCTCCACGTACTTCTTCATTAGTTGACCACTCAATTGCATCACTAACAGTTCCACGCAAAAATTCTTCAAATTTCTTTGTAAGCTCTCTGCAAAGTACAATTTTTCTGTCGCCTAGTATTTCGAGAATGACTTGTAATGTTTCTTTTAAACGATGTGGTGACTCATATAGAATAACTGTACTTCGTTGACCTTTTAGCGGTTCAAGTTGTTTTTTCTTATCTCTTTTTTGACGCGCTAAGAATCCTATATATAAAAATGAATCTGTAGGGAGTCCAGATGAAATTAAGGAAGTTAAAGCAGCGTTTGCACCTGGTAAAGGTATAACGGATATTCCTGCGTCTAAACAAAGTTGTACAAGCTCATAACCTGGATCGTTAATACATGGCATACCCGCGTCACTAACTAGCCCAACTTTCAACCCTTGTTTTAGATCTTCAATGATTTTTAATCCCGCTTTTTCTTTGTTATGTTCATGATAGCTTACTAATGGTGTAGGAATTTCAAAGTGATTACAGAGCTTTTTGGAGTTCCGAGTATCTTCCGCTGCAATATAATCTACTTCTTTTAGTATTCGAACTGCCCTAAAGGTCATATCTTCTAAATTACCAATAGGCGTAGGTATTAAATAAAGACAGCCTAATTCTTCATTTAAAAAGCTCTTTTGGCTTTTTATCATTGCACGTTCCTTCTCTCATATATCGTACTTTATTTTCTCTTGATAATTGCTTAAACGCATACTCAGCTTGCATTGCTTCTCGCTTAGTTGAATACTCCTTAAAGAATATGCATTTTACAGGTACTCTGCCTCTAGTATATTTTGCGCCTTTTCCATCATTATGTTGCTTAATTCTACGCTCAATATTAGTTGTATAGCCTGCATAAAAGGTCGCATCAGCGCATTCTAACACATATAAATAATGCTTATTTTCCATATAGAATTTCCTTTAGTGCTGGCGTGTACTCATTATTTTCCTCATATACATAAATCGGTGGCAAAATCTTTAGGTCTGCTTTGCCTCCTTTTATTCCTTCAATTAGAAGTGTATTTGCTTCCTTCCCTACTTTCGGATAGACGAATTGAATTCTCTTCGGTTCAATGCCGTGCTTTCGCATCAAAGTAACAATATCCAGCATTCGACCCGGACGATGAACTATCGCCAATTTTCCTCCATGCTTCAAAAGCAGTTTGCTTGCAATGATTACTTCTTCTAAATTCGTTTTGATTTCATGTCTCGCAATTGCATAATGCTCATTAATATTCTGTTCAGATGTAGGAATATCTTGAAAATATGGTGGATTACACGTAACAACATCCACGAATTCTCTCCCGATTTTGTCTGGTGCATTTTTTAAATCGTCATGAATCATTGATATTTTTTCTTCTAGCTTGTTGTATTCAATACTTCTTTTAGCCATATCGTACAATCGTTCTTGTATTTCTACCCCAATAATATTTGCCTTTGATCTTCGATGTAGCATCAAAGGAATAACGCCATTTCCAGAGCACAAGTCAACAATTGTGCCTTTTTGAATTGGAACATATGTAAAGTTTGATAAAAGAACCGCATCTAATGAAAATGAAAAAACTGAAGGACTTTGAATAATCCTCATATCATCAGTTAATAAGTAATCTAAACGTTCGTCACCTTTAAGCATATTTTTTTCCTTTCAAATATCTTAGGCAATATGTATCTCTTATCATTGCCTAATTGCCTTTTAATTAACTATGAATGCATAAAAAGAAGCTATTCCCATTGAAATCACGTCATATTACCTTTCAAACCAGCTCACATAATAGCTGTTTCTAAGGTAATCGTTCGCTTCTTAGGGAATAGCCTACCGTTACTTTTTATCAAAGAAGGATAAACAAAACAGACAGTCTTCACCATGACGCACGCTTCCATAATGTAGATTACAAATATGGAAACCTTCTTGGTAAAGTCTCGCTAGGTTATCGTAGCCTTCACCAAGATCCTTATCCTTTTGTACCTTTTTCTTCTTTGAATCTTTTATTTGTTCTTTTTCTTCTACACGCTTTTCTAGACCTAATCGTTCACGTAAGTGGTCATTTTCAATTTTCGTATAGTGGTTTTCTTCTAGAAGCTCAGCAATATATTGTTTTAAGTCACTAAGCTGTGTTGATAAATCTTGAATTTGTTCTTCCATATTGGAAAGAGATAAGAATATATTCTTCTTGTCCAATCTTACCACCTCTTAATCTGTGGTTTGTATTGACACAACTCCCTCATGAATTAAATCATCCAGGGTATACTCCACAACGCGTTCTTTTTTGATCAATTCTACTTGAATAACTCGTTCTAGGATGTTCAATCCTACTACTTTTCCAGGACCTTCTGTTGTTTGAATGATATCCTCTAAGTCTGGAAGTTGTTCCTTTGCAGCCTCATATTCATCATTCTCATATTTTAAGCAGCACATTAGACGGCCACAAAGTCCTGAAATTTTTGCTGGGTTAAGGGAAAGATTTTGATCTTTAGCCATTTTTATAGATACAGGTTCAAAATCTCCTAAAAATGTAGAACAACACAACATTCTACCACAGGGGCCTATTCCACCGAGCATTTTTGCTTCATCTCGTACACCTATTTGTCTTAATTCAATTCGAGTACGAAATACTGCAGCTAAATCCTTAACTAATTCTCTAAAGTCTATTCTACCATCTGCAGTAAAATAAAAGATGACTTTATTTCGGTCAAACGTATATTCGACATCAACTAATTTCATATCTAGTTCATGTTGCATAACTTTACTAGAACAAACCTCATAAGCTTCTTTAGCTGAATGCTTATTCTCTTCAACAATCGTACGATCATGCTCATCAGCTAATCGCATAACTTTCTTTAATGGAAGGACTACGTCATTTTCTCCGACCTTTTTATTTGGAACAACTACCTTTCCAAATTCAATCCCTCTCACCGTTTCAACGATGACAAATGTATCTTTAGGGATTGCTAATCCATTTGGGTCGAAATAATAGATTTTACCAGCTTTTTTAAAACGTACTCCGACTACTTCGTACACAATCTACAATCCCTCCTGTAGCTCTATAGTCATTTGCTCTAAAACCATTAACATATTTGCGTTTGATGTTAGTCGTTTTTTAGCATCAAGGATGATCTCTAAACAAGTAGTTATTTTCTCTAATGAAATGCGGTTTATTGCTTGTCTCATTAATGATTCTTCATTTTTAAAAACAACGTTTTGATCTTGTTCAGCATATATATATAACATATCTTTAAAGGCTAATACAAGCATATCAAGCATCATTTGTAACTGTTCCTTCGTATTGAAATGACGAGAAACATTTTGCTGTATAATCAAAAGACTATCTTTTTTCGTCGTTAATAATGCTTCATATAATTCTATCACTAAATCTCTAGCTTGTGCAAACCATTCTTCTTCAACAATTTGAACTGCCTCAGTTTCACTATTTGTGATTCTTGCCAATAAAGGGATTAAATTTGATTGTAGTTCAATTTTTGTTAAATGTTCCTCAAAATACTTTGTTGGCAATGGATTAAAATGAATTGATTGGCATCTAGATTGTATTGTTGGCAAAATTTGTTGTACTTGCTCAGTTAATAAAAACGCGGTTGTAATTGAAACAGGCTCCTCTAAAAATTTTAATAATGAATTTGCTGCATTCGTAGTCATTCGATCAGCGTGGTCTATTATATAAATTTTTCGATTCGATTCAACAGCCGTTTTAGAGAATTCCTCTTGTAGTTGTTGAATTTGTTGCTTTTTTATAGAGGTTTCCTCAGGTTCGATTAAGTAAACATTTGGGTGATTACCGGAATCGACACGCTTACAATTACGACAAGTTCCACAAGGTGTAGCGTCACTTACATTCTCACATAGTAATACTTTTGTGTAATATAATGCAAGTTCTCGTTTACCGGTTCCTCTTGGGCCCTCAAATAAGTAAGCATGAACCACCCTGTTCTTAATAACGGCATTTTTTAACATTTTTGTAGCAACTGGCTGACGCTCGGTTAATTCCTCCCAAGATGTGCTCATGTTTACACCTTCTCATATCTATAAATTGAATAAAAACGCTTCTTTGTTTCCGAATGTTTCGTGTTCTAAATTACTTAACCATAATCTTATAAATACAATTTATTAAGTTCATATGCAAGTTCCAGTAAATTTACAAAACTTATTCTCATTCTATTATACCAGTTCAGTAAATTTATTGGTCATGGAATCAACTCTTGTTAATAATTAAATTTGTTCAATCTTTTCTAAAACGACTTCTAATGTGTCCTTAAATACTTGATCGATTGAGTTCGATGCATCAATTTTTTTGAAACGTCCTGGTTCCCTTTTCATTATTTCAGCATATCCGCTTTGAACCTTTAAATGAAAATCTAGCTCTTCTAAATCGAGTCTATTAACTTCTCTCTCATCCGCTTGGTGAACTCTGTTCAGCCCAACTTTAGGATCTAAATCAAAATAAATTGTTAAATCCGGCATTAACCCATCGATTGCAAACTGATTTATATTATAAATTTCATCTATACCGATCCCTCTACCGACTCCTTGATATGCAAGTGAGCTATCTACGAATCGATCGCATAATACAATTTTTCCTTCTTCTAATGCCGGAATTACCTTTTCCGCCAAATGCTGTCTCCTCGCTGCTGCGTATAACAACGCCTCCGTACGCTTATCCATTTCAACATTTTCAGTGTTTAAAATAATATTTCTTATACTTTCAGCTATTCGGATACCACCAGGTTCACGAGTAGATATAAAATTTACGCCCTTATTTCGAAGTTCTTCTGATACCATATTAATAATCGTTGTTTTACCAGCACCCTCTGGTCCCTCAAATGTAATAAATAAAGATTTCAACCTATTTCCTCCTAAATCAATACTTCAATTTGTAAATTTTTATTTTCAATTAAGCTATGAATTGTCATTCCATATTGGTGTATATCGTAAATATAATCAACATGCTTAGTCGTGATCAGTTCACCTTTTAATAAAATTGGTACTCCTGGTGGATATGGAACAATATTTTCTGCCGAAATATCTCCAACAGAATCTGCTAAATCTTTTACCATCTTTCTTTTTTTCTTTAAACCGGAATAACTATAAGAAACTGTACTAGAAAAATTAGGTACGGTAAGCTTAGGCACTTTATTTTCAATAAAATCAATGTCATCAGTTACTTTTTTTATACGATAAATCAGGTCACTAAAATCATATTTTTCGTCTAGAGGTAAAATAAATAGAACATGTCCCCAATCAGAAAGCTCCGTATAGATCCCCTCAGTTTCAAATAGATCCTGTAATTGCTTACCGGTATGTCCTTTTTCGCTTTTTACGATTAATTTTAATAAATCCTTCTTATAGTTTAAATGATCTGTAGTAACAATTTTTAAACTAGCTAACTCATTTACACCTTCAATAAACTGTTCAATTTTCTTCTGAAGCTTTATCACTTTACTAGAAGAAAATGTTTCGACAAAGTTCCTTGCGTAGTCTAAAGAAGCCATGATTGGATAAGAAGGGCTACTGCTTTGTAGCATTCTCAGCATTTCTTTAATCTTTTCTTTACAAACAAGATTTGATTTTATGTGTAGATATGAGCCCATTGTCATTGCAGGTAAGGTTTTATGCGCTGACTGAATGACGATATCCGCACCCATAGAAAGCGCGTCTTCTGGAAATGGTGCTCCAATGATAAAATGTGCTCCATGGGCTTCATCAACTATCGTAGGGATTCCCATACTATGGGCGAATTCAATTATATTTCCTAAAGACTGAGACATTCCATAGTAGTTAGGATTCGTTAAAATCATTGCCTTGGCATTGGGAAAGTCTTTTATTACTTCCAGTGATTGTTCAATGTTAATTCCAAGCGGTTGTCCTAACTCTTCATCAATATCTAAAGGCAAGAATATAGGCTTTGCTCCAGCAAGTAATAGACCATGAAAAATCGACTTATGACAATTACGTTGAACAAATACTTCCTCATTTTCACTACATAAAGCTAAAATAGCGGCTAAGTTACCTACAGTTGATCCATTCACTAAAAAGAAACTCTCTTCTGCATTATAAACTTCGGCTAAAATGTTTTGAGCCTCACTAATTGCCTCTGAAGGATAATGTAAGTCATCCAGTCCGTTTAATTCTGTCACATCATAACTTAATATATTTGGTAATTCTAAATCCTTTATGTATGTATGCTTTCCATTTTTATGTCCTGGTACATGTAGAGATATTGTTTCTTTAGTAACAAACTCTTTCAATGCATTTAGTAATGGCATTTTATTCATGATTAACGCTTCCTTTGATTACACAAGTTATTTATATATCGTTATATTAATATATTTTTTTAGTGATAATTTAAAATAAAAATAATCAAAATGCTGTCCAACATTTAAAGACAATCAATTGATTCCAAACCACTTCTTAACAGCACTTAATCACTAAGTTTTAATAAATACGCAATATAAAAACCGATTACATTTACAAGCTCTCTCCATTACTTAAAAAGTCTAGTCACTTAAGAGTAACCAAACAGTAATTTATTATGGCAGAGGTCCTTGTATACAGTAATCGGTCCTTCATTTTATACTTTATTTTATCTTACAACAACTTATAAAACTACTATTAGTCTACTATGTTTATGTTAATCTTTAATTTGCAATTTCTTCTTTCACCGTAATAATACTTCTTAACTTCTCTACAAAGGAATTGTATAGAGGTGCATCTGTTTCTGTTGTTACGATTTTCTTTTCACATTCTTCACATACAAATGCCTCGATAATATGAATTCCTTGCTCTTTTTTCTCTTCACAAACTATACACTTTGAAGATTTCATTGTATTTCCTCCTCTAAATATAGTTACGACTTAATTTTCATATTGATTAAACAATTTCATTTATTATTTAGTTTTGCAAATTAAAAACTTTTTATACAATTTAGTGCCTATTTTTTTGTAATATATGAAAATAGTTCTAATTTTGTGCTTTACTAAAAAAGATTTTTTTCCTAGATTTTAAGGTTTTCTCTTTAAACCACTAAAAAAGGACTACAAGTAAATGTAGTCTCAGTGTATAGACAAAGTCCATAAAGCTTGATTTTTCGGCGCTGGCGCTTGTATTTGAGTCGTAAAGCCTTATTAGAAGAAATATTACTCTGAACAGTAATGGGCAAAGCTAAAAAAAAAAGCGATCCTTTAGTGAGCATTCTTAAATTTCGAATAAATGCAGTCATTTTAGTACATAAGTAACTCGTGAAAAAGTCGAAACTATAAAAGGTGTTATCATTCATAATTCATCAGCCACTCCTTTACTTGCTTAAACTATTTCAAATACATTTAGTATGGTGTGTTCTCTTGGTAGCGTGACCTGCCAAATTTAAACATCCATTATAATATGATTTACTTTCCTTTTACTCATCTTGATTTATGTCTTTGTTATCCGGCAAACAGAATTTGATAAGTCTTATTAAAGGAAAACTATTAAACTCTACAATTGAATCGAAATTAAGGATACATAATTACATACAAAAAAACACCAGCCTAATAGCTGATGTTT
>NZ_NUCO01000022.1:0-71835 GCF_002555445.1 Bacillus sp. AFS017336 | reverse complement strand
AATGTATAATTGGCGGCATGCAAAATACGCTGAACAAGGTTGTTTAATAATAGATAGATAAAAAAAGTACTTCTAATTGAACGAATGTATGATAATAATCGAACAACAAGAGTTGCATTTGCAACTCTATTTTTATGCAACTAAACTGGCAGTTTAGTTGCATAAGGAATTGAAGTTTAGGCAACGTGAAACATGATTTTGACCGATTGAGAGGAAGGAATTTGATATGAGTATTTCGAATATCGTAGTGAGGATGTATTGCAGAAATTATCTACACACCATCAAACCAATTTTCAAATTCCAAAATCGACATTTATGATTTAATCGAGATGAGAGTCAGGAGGGATATTATGGGGAAATGGTGTTTAGTAGCTTTTATATTAATTTTACTAGTAAGCACTGTATTGGGGTGTAGTAACAAACATAAGAATTTAACGAGAATTGAATACATACAAACGAGTACAAACGGAACATATTCGGATCCAGAAATAGTAACAGATAAAAAGAAACTTGAAAAAATAGAGCGTATTTTCAGTAAAATTACATGGGAAGAAAACGTTGCAGTAAAAAGAAAACGAATAGCAGACATTAAAGCAACATTATTCTATGAAGAAGATAAAAACATGCCTGAAAGGCTCTACGAATATGAAATATGGTTCCACAGTGATATCAACAAAGCTGTATTGATTGGTGACAATAATAAACAAAGTTATGCCATGTTGAACAAAAAACTTTCAAAAGAATTGAAAGAACTCTTGAATTATGGAAAGTAGAGTTGTGTCTCCTTAGGTAAGTCATTGATATGTACCTACCGCATGGTAAAATGATACAAAAAAATGTATGCGTGAGGTGATTGAAATGACGGTGTATAATATTAATTTGGTAAACAATTCTGATGAAGAAGAGGTTTTTGAAACTGAAGGAAATAATATTGCTGAAGTAACCGTTATTGATAATAATGGAATTAATATAACAAAAGATTGCAGTGTAATGATTTCTCTAAGTAAAAATGCTTTAATTGGATTGGGTTCAGAGTTAATTCGTTTAGCACATGATTATAAAGATGGTAAACACTTTCATATTGACCCAATTAGTAAAGGAAATGTAGTTCAATCTTTGGGGATAATGCTTCATCCTGAAAGTTGCGAACTAATAGTGGGTTGTGGAGAGTACAAAACATTCAATGAATATATAAATGAAGATGAATAGCTATTGAACTATTGGGAGCATTAATACCAACGCTCCTGTGAAAAAAACAAAATTTCATAATGGAATATAGTAACATAAGGAAATAATAGAGTATGAGGAAAAAATATCTTGGAACCATCGATCGAAACTATCGCATTAAGAAAACTACTTACAACTATTCTTACGACCTTAATTTGTTCGATTGTGTTTTCCAGTATAGCTGGTGCTAGCTCGCGCTTTGAGCAACAAACTGACTACATTCAAACATTTTTGATTTATGTGATCTATGGTGGCGGTATAACGTTGGTCTATGGAAACATTGTGTCGGTCGTAGTTGAATTATTGCAATATAAATGGTTTAAACAGCAAAATTGGCTGTACATTCTCATCCTGGGATTATTTGGTTTGGTATTTAGTTTCATTGGTTTTACGTTTAGTTTACTTTATGGACTTATCGATAAGTGGCTAAATAATAGAATGGTAGAAAAGAAACCAATCGCTGTGTTTTTTCTTATACCTATACTTTCTTTCGGCGTCATTTGGGTTTCTTTGTATGCAACTAATGATTCATATACAGAAAAAGCTGCTATCTCACTGTTAGTTAACGACCTCTTGAATGACAAAAAACTAGAGCATTTACCAAAACAAAATGGTACTTGGGAAGGCGAAATAAAAGGATACCAAGTAAAAACTGAAACAAATGCAGTTCAGTCAGACTCAAATGAATATCATGTAACATTTATTGAAATTTGGAAAAAAGGGAACGAAGAGAACTATCGGAAAATATCTGTTTATGTTCAACCAAATTCCATTTATGATTACACTGAAGAAGGATCAAAACCACCATATTAAATATTACATATTAAGTAAAAAAACTAGATTCGTTACAAGAAAATTCTTATTGAACTAAAGCATAGTTTTAGTTGCACAACATGATCGGCTGAGAAGTCAATTTTTTTATGGTGCTAAATGTCATGATAGTTGAACAAGGATTTCAGTAGCTCAAGTCGAATACTTTCAATTAAAATATAAATTATTCTTTTAGTAGAAGACATATGATGTATTCATTTGGAAACGAATATTTAGTGAGGTGGTAATAAAATGAACTTGGCATTATCTCTCAAAAATAAAAAAAAGTTGACTCTTATTTTCCTAATATCTTTAATGCAAATTATATTATCATTCGTTGTATTTCCTTTGAAATTTACTTCGGATTTAAATTTCCTATATTACTTTTATAGTATAATGGCAGGCATTTCATGTTATATCGCTTTTCAAAGAAAATGGTACAATACCTTAATTATTGCTATTATTTGTGGCCTAGTGGGAGTTAGTTTAAGAGTTATTGTAGAGTGGGGAGAAGTAACGATAACTGAAAATTTGAGTATAGCAAATATTGTATCAACAGTTGGCATGACTACTACTGGGATTGTTTTTGTATATCTAATTACGATTCTTCTTAGGAAAGAATAGAAATAATAACTTCATTCTTGTTCAAGGTGATCGGCTTATTAGTCGATTTTTTTATTGATGTAAATGTCAGGTTAGTTAAACAAGGAAAATCTGAAAAAGGATACGTTGAGAAGTTAAAGATTGATATAATTGACTTATACAACTAGTTAGCAGCCGTCTTAGGAGCGATAATAATGGAGTTAATATTTGATTTAACGTTTAACATAATAGGTAGTATTGTACTTGGTTGGTTTATAGTTTTATCAATGATAAAAGTGCAAGAAGGTTAAGCTGGAATTAAATTTGAAAAACACCAAAAAAAAGCTATATACAAACGAGGTATATTAGTAACTGTAGCATTAGGACTAGTTTTTTATTTCATTGGATGGTAATAAGAAAAATACGATATGCAACTAACGCTTGCGATTCTTCAATAGGAGATCGCTTTTTCTTATTAAACAAAATGGCAGTCTAATTGAATAAGAAATGATTAAATTATACTATTATTAGATATAAAATAGGGGGAACATATGTGACTGACAAATTTATGGGAATGAGCATACCAGAACTATCATCAAAATTAGTAGTGGCCCCTTTGTTTATTATTAATCTAATAATGTGTATTGGCTACTTAATTGTCCTGCGAAAAGAAAAAGGGTGTTTTGTATTTATTGGAAAAATCTATTCCTTTATTATTATAGTTAATTATATTGTTGCCCTTTATTATCGTTTTTTCTACTCATGAAATTCAACTAACGCAATGCGTTCGTTACTTAAGATCACACAAAATGCAGATTTACAACGATAAGGAAACACCAATACTAAAAAGCCCAACTTCTCCGTAAATTTACAGAAAGGTTGGGCTTTTTCGTTATTCATGTGAAAATGTATACTTTCTTACCTTTTAAGAAAAGCGGACATGGCTCTCCTTTTTTCTGCCAAAGGTTATTCTGCTGAAGGTGCAGGTCGTGAGAGCTAGACATCAACAAGAAAAAGTTATACTCTCCTTTAGAAAAAAACATTCTCTGGTATACAGAGAATGGTCTTTTCATCACACAAGCGGATGACCGCCGTTAATTTCAATCGTGCTTCCTGTCATGAACTGGTTTGTGACAACAAATTTCACGGCCTCCGCGATATCGCGAGGTCTTCCGATGTTCTTTGCAGGCAAACGTGAGGCAACTTGTTCGTAATAGTCTCGGCGCACCTTTTCATCCATATGGCCGTATGCCGGGGTATCGACGGTTCCCGGCGAGATAGTGTTCACGCGGACTGGACTGAGTTCAATCGCAAGCGCCCGCGCCAAGGATTCCACTGCGCTGTTAATAGCCGATTGTGTAGACCTGCCGGGCAGCGGCTTTTGAGACAGTGCGCCTGAGAAAAAGGTTAAGGTGCCTCCCTCCCTGATAGATGCCGCACCATATTTTGCGGCGCGGTATTGCCCCCAGAATTTGCTTTCAAATGCTGACTGCGCCGCAGGTACGGGCAAATCGAGGAACATCCCGCCTGCTCCCTGTGCCGCTGTCAAAACAAGATGGTCAAACGGGCCGATCTGATCAAAGAATGCTTTGACACTCTCTTCATCGGTCATATCTACCGCATATGCTTTCACCTTTTCGCCCAGCTCCATTTTGGCCTGTGACAGTTTCTGGTTGGACCGGCTTCCAATTATGACTTGTGCTCCTCCCTCTACGAAAAGCTTTGCAGTTTCCAAGCCAATGCCCGAACTGCCTCCGATGATAACGATACGTTGATTATTCATGTTCATTCCATTCTCTCCCTTTCATTTGCCTTTTTAATTTTATATATTTGAAACTTCAAAAGACTTTTTTGTATCAATCCGACCACTAAAGCTATAATAATACCTAGGTTATATTTTTGAAAGAAGGCACAATAAGTAAACATAGTCACCTTTGTGAAACCATGCGGTATCAGTGACTTTCATACACATTTCTATAGAGGAGAGATTAGGATATGAATAATAATTGTGCGGGAGACATTGAGGTTGCACTAGATATCATAGTAGGTAAATGGAAGCCAGTTATCCTATTTCACCTTATGATCAACGAAAAATTACGCTTTAGTGAACTTCAACGGGCTATTCCAGAAATCACTAAAAAAATGTTAACTTCTCAATTAAGAGAATTAGAATATCATGACATCATCAATCGTAGAGTGTATCAACAAGTGCCTCCAAAGGTTGAATACTCCATGACTGAATACGGTCAGGGTTTAATACCAGTGTTGGTATCTATGAGAAATTGGGGATTGAAACATCTTGAACATCTATACGAATTATATGGAGAAAATCATAAACTAAAGGATTTTAAAAAAAACAGTAACTAAACAACTTGATGCGATTAAACTAATTCGAGTAAGGTATGTAACAAAAATAAAAAACTCTAAAAGCTGCCTAAACAGACAGCCTTTTTTTTGTTGAAAAATCAACGTTATAAATTAACAAGGCCTATGCTCTAAAAAAATATTTCTAATAAACTCCAATTCGAAATCATATCAATAATTAAAAGGCAGGTATAAGAATCTTAAGATTTTTTCCTATTCCTTCTTTATGACTGTTCTCTTTTGTGGAGGTGAATTAAGTGCAACCTAATCAAGTAACTTTTGAAACGAAGTGTTACGAAAAAGATTGGAGAATACTTCTAAAAACGGATCGGTTAGAAAAGATGATTGATTATAATCAATTTCAATTTAAAGAAAAAATACTTTATATAAATAATGTTGAAAATGTAAATGAAGTTAGTAAGTATGCGGACATACTTGTTGCAAGAGATGTTTTAACATCTTATGTAGTCGTTGAAGATTTTTCAAGAGAGGCCCTAAATTTTTTTGAGATTGATAAGGATAGCTTTAAAGGAGGTTATTATTATTCAATCTCGGAACTAGTCAGTATTTATCTTTGCAATACAGAATATTTGTTGCACTTTTCTAGTGATTCAATTTTAGAAAGGCCATTTAATTGGATTGAAGCATCTATTTTAAAATTTCAAGCGGATGAGAGAATTAAAGTGGCGAATCCTATTTGGAATGGAAATATAATTGAAGCGATACAGGAATCGATCGATGAAGATGTGAATTTTTATATCGGTCACGGTTTTTCAGATCAATGTTACTTTATTAGGACGAAAGATTTTAAAAATAAAATTTATAACGAAAAAAATGCCGTTTCCGAAAGATATCCAATTTATGGTGGGGAACTTTTTGAGAAAAGGGTAGATGCTTGGATGCGAAACAATCATTTTAAACGAATTTCGTACAAATATGGAAATTATATCCATCAAAATTTTTAAGACAGTTGTAAGAGGGGATAAGAATTCATCTTAACCCTGCCCCCCTAAATATTGAATGAATATTCATTCTTTTAAATCGAAGAGTGTTATAATATAGTAAGTTAGGGGGCGGACAGCATGGGGAAAATGGATTACGTTTCAAATTTAAAAGAATGGCAATCTGAATTTACTTTTAATATTACAATAACAGTTCGATTTAGTGAGACGGATTTGTTTGGACATATGAATAATACAGTGCCGTTTGTTTATTTTGAAGAGGCACGTATAGAATATTTGAATTACTTAGGACTTATGCAAGAATGGGTGGCAAATCATAGTGAGATTATACCAGTTGTTGCTGACTTACAATGTGATTTCTTACAACAAGTATTTTTTGGTGAAAAAATAGATGTATATGTAAAAATTGCTAACGTTGGAAACTCATCTATTGATCTCCACTATATGGGAATTAATTCTAATGGTGAAATTTGCTTTACTGGACGTAATGCTTTAGTAAATATAAATCGTCATACAGGACGAAGTGAAAAATGGAAGAATGGCTGGAAAGCAAAATTTTTAAGTGAATTAAAAAATCCTGTTAGTGTTTAAACTAAGTGAATTTATCACATACTGTTTAAAGATGGCATAGGATGATAAAACAATTAAATTAATTTGAGTACTTGAAGTATTTAAAGACATTCTATATAATACTTTTATAAGAATAAGGATAAGCAATGATCAAGGACATGAGCGTTCAAGACGATAGTAAGAGAGGAATTCATATGGTGCGAGAATTCTCTATACGTTGAATGACTTACCACCTTGTAGCTATAGTGGGGAACGTAATTTTATTACAAGTAACTACTATCGGTGTAGACCGTTAAAACGTTGAGATTTTGTATACTTATTTTTGTGTACATTTAATTAGGGTGGAACCACGAGCACATTCGTCCCTACGAGTGTGCTCTTTTTTTATTGTCAAAATTAATATGAAAAAGGAGTGAACTTAAATGATTTCAATTAAATTACCAGATGGATCAATTCGCGAGGTGGAACAAAATACAACAGTTGAAGATTTCGCGGGTTCAATCTCCATTAGCTTAAAGAAAAAAGCACTTGGTGGAAAAATTAATGGAAAATTAGTTGATTTAAATACAGCTATTACTGAAGATTGCGAAGTTCAAATCATTACACAAGATGATCAAGATGGCGTAGAAATGATGCGTCATAGTTCAGCGCATATTTTAGCTCAAGCAGTAAAACGTTTATACAAAGATCAAAAAGCTGCATTTGGCGTTGGTCCTGTAACTGCAGATGGTTTCTATTATGATATTGATCTGCCAGTTTCAATTAAAGTAGAAGATCTACCGAAAATTGAAAAAGAAATGGAAAAAATTATTAAAGAAAATTTACCAATTACTCGTTCAGAAGTTAGCCGTGAAGAAGCGATTAAATTCTTTACTGAGTTAGATGATGAATTTAAATTAGAGTTAATCCGTGATTTACCTGAAGATGCTGTTATTTCAATGTATACTCAAGGTGAATTCGTAGACCTTTGCCGTGGACCACATGTTCCAACAACTGGCCGTGTAAAAGCAATTAAGTTATTATCAGTTGCTGGTGCGTATTGGAGAGGCGATGCTAATAATAAAATGCTACAACGAGTTTATGGTACTGCTTTCCCAAGCAAGAAAGAATTAGAAGAGCATTTACATTTATTAGAAGAAGCTAAAAAACGTGATCACCGTAAATTAGGTAAAGAGCTTGAATTATTCATGTTCTCTGAAGAAGCACCTGGTATGCCATTCTTCTTACCAAAAGGTACAATTATCCGTAATGAATTAGAACAATATGAGCGTGGATTACAAACTTCAAAAGATTATAAAGAAGTTCGTACACCGTTCATTATGAATCAAAGATTATGGGAGCAATCAGGTCACTGGCACCACTACCATGAAAATATGTACTTTACTGAAGTAGATGAAACTAAGTTTGCGTTAAAACCGATGAACTGCCCAGGTCATATGTTAGTTTATAAAAATAAACTACATTCTTACCGTGATCTACCAGTTCGTATGTGTGAAAACGGTCAAGTTCACCGCCATGAATATTCTGGTGCTTTAAATGGTATGATGCGTGTTCGTACTTTCACTCAAGATGATGCACATATCTTCTGTCGTCCAGACCAAATTGAAGGCGAAATTATTGAAGTAATTAACTTAATTAAAGAAATTTATGGCGTATTCGGATTCACTTACAAAGTAGAATTATCAACTCGTCCAGAAGATTCAATGGGATCAGAAGAGTTATGGAACTCAGCAGAGCAAGCTTTAGAAAATGTTCTAAAATCTGAGAACTTAGACTTTAAATTAAACCCAGGCGACGGTGCATTCTATGGTCCGAAAATCGACTTCCATATTCAAGATGCATTAAAGCGTAGCTGGCAATGTGCTACAATTCAGTTAGATTTCCAAATGCCTGAGAAATTTGATTTAACTTATGTTAATGAAGATAACCAAAAAGAACGTCCAGTTGTTATCCACCGTGCAATCTATGGTTCAATTGACCGTTTCCTAGGAATCTTAACTGAACATTTTGCTGGAGCATTCCCATTATGGTTAGCGCCAGTTCAAGTAGCTGTATTACCAATTTCAAGTGTACACAATGAATATGCACAAAAACTTGCTGATCAATTAAAAGCTGCAGGTATCCGTGTAGAAGCTGACTTACGTGGTGAAAAAATTGGATACAAAATCCGTGAAGCACAACTTCAAAAACTACCATATATGTTAGTAGTTGGTGATCAAGAAGTTGAAAACAATGCAGTAGCTATTCGCAAACGTGGCGAAGGAGATATTGGTACTCAATCATTTGAAAGCTTCTTAGAAATGGTTAAGCAACAAAAACTAGAAAGAATTATGTTTTAATTCACTAAATCCTCTATTTTTATAATAGAGGATTTTTTTTCATGTCCGATAATAAGTATGAGATTGAGTAAGTCAACTTATTTTCTGGGAAATATGACGAAATTTGCAAAATTAGGCTTTTTTAATAGGATTTGTTTTAAAAATATTGAACTTATATGATGTATGTCTTTTAAGTTATTTAGTTGAAATTAAATTCATAATTATGATAAGAGGTGGTGCGCAGGTGGATAACTCGAATCAAGATCTACAAACAAAAGTAGAAAAACTTGAAGAAGAAGTTAAAGAAATGAAGAAACAAATTGAATTTCTCTTACATTCAAAAGAATCTTCAAATATGGCTAAACAAGTAAATCAACATAAAGTAAGTAGTGCTAAAACACAAAAATCACCGGTATATAAGCAGCCTGAAAAAAGAGTCGAAATTGAACAGGTTGATTACGAGGCACTTATTTTTCAAAAATGGTTACCAAGATTTTTTATCTTTATTTTTATTCTTGGGGTAATGTGGGGATTTAAGGCAGCATCGGATTATGGTGTTTTAAATAAGTACGCTAAAGTTGGAATGGGATTTATTATTGCAATCGCTTTATACTGGTATGGAAATAGACAAATGATTAAAAAACGTGTAACACTTGGTCAATCGTTAATAGGTGGTGTATTGCCAGTACTGTTTTTAACGACGTTTGCTATGCATCATTTATATCAAATGATTGGTTCAACAATAGCATTAACATTATTAATTGTTTGGGTAGGCGTTGGTTTTTATTCAATGGATAAATACAAATCAGAAGTAATTGGAATGATCAGTATATTAGGGGCTGTATTCGTACCTTACTTAGTCAAAAGTAGTTCACCAAACTATTTATTTTTTTCAATCTACGAAACAGCAATTTATTTATGCTTCATGTTTTATGCGACAGTTAAGAAGTATAAATTTATCTATTTGTCATCGGTTATTTTACTACATTTATCTTACTTAATTGTGGCTCTATTTAATTTGAGTATGAATGGTTTTAATTATTTCGCAATTAGTATAATCGTACAACATATTAGTTTGCTAGTTTTATTGTTACTATCTAAGGTTTCAATTAGAAAACAAATATTAATACTTCACACTAGTTTTATTTTAACAATAGGATGGGTTTTTAGCGCTTATGAAGACCAGACAAGAACAACAATATTGGTTTTATTTTGTGTAGGATATTTATTGTTAAGTATTTTATATAAGAAGAAATCAAATCTTTTCTTTGCATTTTCAACGAATTTTGTTTTAGCTTTTGCATTCTTTTGTTTAGACAGCATATCAAGTGATTTATTAGAGATGGTATTAATTATTCAGGCATTACTCACTTATTTATTCTATATAAGGTATCGTGATTTGCTTAAGTTAATCATAGCTGGTATGACATTCATACCAGTAGGAATATCTATTTTAACCGTTCCAATCGAATCTTTATGGTCATTTGAAACAATGAATTGGTTTGTATTAATCATTGCCCTTATTGCGATTGTTATTTTGACTTATAAGAATGGAGAAGAAAAGCAGTCTACTTTAATAAGTGGTTCATTAGTAATTACAATTATTCTCATTGCATTTGTAACACAGATTGTTCAAATAATTATGCTAAATCAGTCTGATAATACAATTCGATTATCAATTAATATAAGTTGGATCTTGCTTTCGATAGTAGCTATGATTCTAGGAAACCTTAAAAAGTTTAAAGTGTGGACTTATATTGGTTTAGGTTTATTATTACTCACATTAGGGAAACTTGTTTTAATAGATTTACCAAATATTACATTATTAGTAAGAGCTGGTTTATTTATTTTGCTTGGTCTAATTGGATTAGTAATTTCTAGGGTGTTTTTTAAAGGAAAGCAGTAGTCCGTAATCAATAAAATCAAGTAAACAGGAGTAATTCAATGTTAATCACTGAAACTAAAAATTTAATATTAATGACCTTTACAGCAGACGCTATGGTTTCTGTTTTAAATGGTGAAAATGAATTAGAAATCGAAAAGCAGAATTATCCATTTGCCAGTGGATGGCCAATTCCGGTATATAAAAATCTATTTCCTTATAAAATTTCACGTTTTCAAACGCATCCTAAAGAAGAAGAGTATGAAGGAATGATCATCCATAAAAAAGATAATTTAATTATTGGAGACATGGGATTTAAAGGCGGTCCTGACGAAAATGGGGTAATGGAAATCGGCTATAGTATTGCGCCTAATTATCAGGGGAAAGGTTATGCTACTGAAATGGGCAAGGCTTTTTGCAAGTGGGGACTACAAAAAGCGAATGTAACAAAAATAATCGCTATTTGTTCTGTTTACAATTATGCCTCAATTAGAGTTTTAGAAAAAATGGGAATGAAAAAATTAAAAGAAGAGATTGAAAAATATTATTGGTATTTACCACGTAAATAAAATAGTAGTTTTCATTTTTGTTAAATGATTAATTTTCATAGAAGAAGGTGGGCTTATTCTTACAACAAGAAATGCACCAATCGTCTTTATGGTTATAACGAAACGTGATTTCGGTCGATTCTTTTTGTACGATATGATGATTAGTGGCTTAGTATATGGATCGCTAAAAAAATACTACTCAAGTGATTTAATCGCATTCTTTGGTAGTTTTACGATTCCTACGATTTTAAAAAGAGTTGCTATCGTGTTAGAACGCAGGTAAAAAGGGATGCTCAAGCTTTTGAGCATCCCTTTTTAAATATTAGCCTTGAGTTACTTGGCTTTTTGGTTCAGTGTCCAAGCTCATTGATGGTCCAAAGAATTCATAATGAATTTGAGTATCCTTGATGCCTAATTCTTTTAAGCTTGTAATAATAGATTTTAAGAATGGTACTGGACCACATACATAATAATCTGCATTGTTTGATTTAATATTGTTTTTTAACCATTCTGTATCAATATAACCTTGCTTTTTAAAGTTGTTATTTTTAAGGTCTTCCTCAGAAGGGTTCTCGTAAACAAATGTTAAATTGTAATTTGCTAATTGTTCTTTTAATTCGTTTAGTTCATTTTCAAATGCTTGTAATTTTCCATTTCTTGAAGCGCTAATGAAGCTAACTTGACGATTTGGTTGACTAGTTGCAATTGATTTAGCCATGCTAATTAATGGCGTAATTCCAACTCCTCCGCTAAGGAAAACAACATCTGAAGCATTTTCAGTGTTTATTGTGAAGTCTCCAGCTGGAGCAGTAAGTTCTAATGAATCACCAACATTAACTTGATTGTGTAGATAATTTGAGAATTTACCTAAAGGTTGATTTTCTTCAGCTTCTCTTTTAACTGAAATTCTAAAGTATTCTTTACCAGGCGAATCAGATAAACTATATTGTCTATTTGATAAGTACTCTTCACCTGGAATTTGTGAACGAACAGTAATATATTGTCCTGATAGGAAAGTAGGAACTGAAGATCCATCTTTAGGTTTTAAGTAGAATGATGTAATTACATCACTTTCTTCTACTTTATTGATCACTGTAAACTCTTTAAATTCTGACCAACCACCTTCTTGAGTGGCAGCTTCATTATACATTTCCTTTTCAATATCAATAAACACTTGAGCTATAATTCCATAAGCTTCGCCCCAAGCACCAAGTATTTCTTCAGTTGCAGCATCACCAAGTACTTCTTTAATTGCACCAAGTAAGTGTTGCCCAACGATTGGATAATGCTCAGCTTTAACTAAAAGACTACGGTGTTTTTGTGCTATTTGTTTTACAACAGGTATAATCGTTTCTAGTTTATCAATATTTTGAGCTGCAGCTAAAACAGTATTAGCAAGAGCGGTTTGTTGTCTACCTTTTTGCTGATTCGTATGATTGAATACGTTTAATAATTCAGGATGATTTGTAAATAAATTTTTATAGAATACGGAAGTGATTTCTGTACCTGACACTTCTAAAACAGGAACTGTTGATTTAATAATATCGATTGTTTTTTGAGAAAGCATGGTAAATCCCCCTATATACATTTTAAAGTAGTATAATAAATACATCTTTATCTTAGTCCTTGATATCGGTTAAAGCAATATGTTAAATACATCTTTTTGAACTTTTTTCGAAAAATTACATAAAAGTTTAAAAAATGTTCACAATTATGCTATGATTAATCAAAATAAATGAGTGAGGACAAGTTATGCGTTTAACAACTTATTCGGATTACTCTCTTCGTGTACTAATATTTCTATCCTCTGAACCGCGTGAAAAATTAGTTAATATAAAAGACATCGCTGAAGCCTATGGTATATCTAAAAACCATTTAATGAAAATAATCTATAATTTAGGTAAGATGGGCTATATCGAGACTATACGTGGCAGAAATGGTGGAATTCGTTTAGCAAAATTGCCAGCGGAAATAAATATAGGAGAAATAATCCGTAAAACCGAAGAAGACTTTAATATTGTAGAATGTTTTGAGCATGGCGGTACTTGTGTTATTACGCCTGTTTGTTCTTTAAAACATATATTTAATAACGCATTGGATCAATTTTTACAAGTATTAGATCAATATACATTAGATGATATTGTAAAGAATAATGCGATGTTGAAAGATTATTTTTCAAGTAATACAAAAGAATAAATTTTATTAAATTGATGAGCCTTTGCAATTTAAAAATACAAAAACCAACAAATGTATACTTTGTTGGTTTTCTTTTTTATTGAGTTCAATTTAGAACTCTTATAGTTTTATATGTTTTACATTTTCCAAAGGCTCTTGGAACAAAGAGGAAGCTATTTTACTAAAAACGATTGGATCTCCAGTTGTATAAAATTCATGTATAGTGTTTTCGGAATTAGATAAAATATTTTGTTGATCGAGTATTGCACTTACTTCTAATGCAGTTTCATCGCCTGAGCTGATGAGCTGAATAGAAGGTCCCATCAACTTTTGGATGATTGGGCTTAATAAAGGGTAATGGGTACAACCTAGTATTAATGTATCAATTTTTGAATCTAATAGCGGTGAAAGAGTATTTCTAACGATTTCAAAAATTTCTGGTTTATTGTAATCGCCGTTTTCAACGATTCCGGCAAATTCTGGGCAAGCCAAGCCTTCAATTATTACTTTTTCATTAATTCGTTTTAGTGCGGAATGATAGGCTTTGCTATTAATAGTAGCGTTAGTGCCAATTACACCAATCTGATCATTTTGTGATAATTTTAGAGCAGCTCTGGCACCAGGGTGCACAACACCTATTACTGGGATTTGAAGTTTTTCTCTCATTTCACTTAATACTACTGAAGTGGCAGTATTGCAGGCGATGACTAACATTTTTATGTCTTTTTCTAAAAGAAAATTAGTCATTTCCCAAGTGAATTCCCTGATTTCCTCATATGGTCGTGATCCATATGGGCATCTAGCAGTATCGCCTAGGTATACTATATCTTCCTTAGGTAATTGTCTTATAATTTGTTTGGCAACTGTTAAGCCCCCAACTCCTGAGTCAATGACTCCGATTGGTTTATTCAAAAAATCCCCTCATTTTAATCATAATTTGATGATGTAGTATATTCGATATTCAAGTAAGATTTTACTATAAGAAATGATATTTTTGTTTAATAATCTCATTTAAAGTATGACAAAATCTTATCGTTAAATAGCTTGTATTAACAGACTATTAAAACAATTAAGCGCAAGTTAAAAATAGTTCGTAAATTCAATCATTATCTGTTATATTTATGATGAAAAGTTTATATGAGAAAAATGTGGAGGTGCCAGTGTTGCTGGCTGAGATAACATCCTTAAGATGTTGACTCTTAGAACCTGATCTGGGTGATGCCAGCGTAGGGAACAGTATCTCCTTTTAGATATGTTTTTTACAGCGCATTAACGCCCGGGTTATTATCCGGGCGTTTTCTTTTTGTATAAACCAAAAACAAAAGGGAGTATTAGTAAATGAAAAGATTAGTAGTTTTTTTAGTAGCTATTTGTTTAATGTTAACTGGGTGTGGTCAAAGTAAAACCGCGACTAGTGGAAAGGGCAAGCAATTAAAAAAGGTGACTGTCGTACTAGATTGGACACCAAATACAAATCATACGGGGCTATTTGTTGCGAAAGAAAAAGGATATTTTAAGGAACAAGGACTTGATGTAGATATTATCAGTCCAGGAGAAACAGGAGCAGATCAATTAGTTGCTTCAGGTAAAGCGGATTTTGGCGTTTCTTATCAAGAGTCAATTACACAGGCTAGAGTTCAAAATGTACCACTTGTTTCAATTGCAGCAGTTATTCAACATAATACTTCTGGTTTTGCATCGCCTGCGAAAAAAGAAATTAAGTCTCCAAAAGATTTCGTTGGTAAAACATATGGTGGATGGGGTTCACCGGTTGAAAAAGCCGTTTTAAAATCACTTATGTCAGAAGAACATGCGAATGTTAATAAGTTAAATATCGTTAATATGGGCGATGCTGATTTCTTTACAGCTGTAAAAAGAGATATCGACTTTGCTTGGATTTATCAAGGATGGACAGGTATTGAAGCTGAGCTTCGTGGAGAGAAGTTAAATATGATTTATTTAACAGATTATAGTAAAAAACTAGATTACTATACGCCAGTATTAGCTACAAACGAAAAAATGATTAGTAAAAACCCAAAAGTAGTAAAAGCGTTTGTTGCCGCTGCATCCAAAGGATATAACTTTGCGATTGATAACCCGAAGGAAGCTGCAGCGATTTTACTTAAAGATAATCCAGATCTAGATAAAAAATTAGTAGAAAAAAGCCAAGAGTGGTTAGCATCTAAATATAAAGACGATGCAAATCGTTGGGGTGAGCAAAAGTTAACGGTTTGGAAAAACTATGCAGATTTTTTAGCTGAAAATAAATTATTAGAAGGTAAATTTAAGCCAGAAGAAGCTTTTACAAATGAATTCTTACCAAAATAAGGAGGAGTAAAAATGAAAACTACATTAATGAGTGTTCAAATAATACCAAAAACAAATAATATTGAGGATGTCATTCCTGCAGTTGATGAAGCGATTAAGATTATTGATGAATCAGGTGTGAAATATCAAGTACAACCATTGGAAACAACAATGGAAGGTGATTTGAATGAATTATTACAAGTTGTTCAAAAAATGAATGAAAGAATGATCGAAATAGGTTGCCACAATGTTATAACTCAAATGAAAATCCTTTATCAACCACAAGGGATTACAATGGATGTGTTAACGGAGAAGTACCGTTAATGAAACGAAAAAATATGAAAGGATGGCAGCCATTTGTTGTCATCCTGCTTTTTTTAATCTGTTGGCAGCTCAGTATTAAAATTTGGAAAATAGAGCCTTGGCTATTGCCAGGACCAATTGCAATCTTTAAAGAAGGAATTCATTCTTTGGATTCTTTACTTCCACATATAACTTCTACAATTCAATTAACGATTATCGGATTGTTAATAGGGAGCTTACTAGGACTTTTAATAGCGTTTCTATTGCATTTAATACCAGGTGTAAAAAAAGCTTTTTATCCATTATTAATTCTTTCGCAAAATGTACCAATTATTGTATTGGCACCACTTTTAATTATTTGGTTCGGTTTTGGAGTACTACCAAAATTAATCATCATTTCACTTGTGTGTTTTTTCCCCATAACTGTTTCAGCATTGGATGGATTTCGACAAACACCAAGTGAGTTAATAAATTATATGAAAATGGCAGGAGCATCCAAAGCACAGATTTTTTGGAAAGTTGAATTTCCGTTTTCTCTACCTTCAATCTTTTCAGGCTTAAAGATTTCAGCTACCTATAGTGTAATGGGAGCAGTAATATCAGAATGGCTTGGAGCAAAATCAGGAATTGGAGTATATATGACTCTAGCTTCATCGTCATTTAGAACAGATCGAGTATTTGTTTCCATTTTTGTCATTATGTTTTTAAGTATGCTGTTCTTCTTCCTTATTGTAATGATTGAGCGATTTACTGTTAAATGGAAAATTAAAGGAGAGAAACAGAAATGACATTACAAGTGGAACAGCTATCAAAGGGTTATGGTAGTAATCAACAAGTACTAGACAATATTTCTCTTTATGTAAATGAAGGAGAATTTGTATCGATTTTAGGTCCATCTGGTAGTGGGAAAAGTACATTGTTCCATCTAATAGGTGGTTTATTAAAACCTGATTCTGGAGAAATAAAGTTAAATGGATCAATCATAAATGGTGAGCTTGGTCACATTAGTTTTATGCCACAGGATCATGCGCTTCTACCTTGGAGAACGGTATTGAAAAATATTGTTTTGTCGCAGGAATTAAAGCATAAACCTGACGAAACGTTAGCGAGAGATTGGCTTAAAAAGACAGGGTTAGAAAACTATGAAAATGCTTACCCTCATGAACTATCTGGTGGGATGAAACAAAGAGTTTCATTTTTAAGATCATTACTGGCACCGCAATCATTTATGTGTATGGACGAGCCTTTTTCAGCCTTAGATGAGTTTACTAGACTTGAAATGCAACAATGGCTTTTATCCATTTGGGAAAAGCAACGACGATCTATTTTATTAGTTACCCATAATATTGATGAAGCGCTGTTATTGTCTGATCGGATTTATATATTTTCTGACAAGCCCGCCAAAATCAAAGAAGAAATCATTGTGCCATTTCCAAGACCACGAAAAAAAGAATTATTATTAAGTGACGAATTTACGGCGTGGAAAAGAAAAATCTATTTGGCTTTAGAGAAGGAGTAGTACGATGAAAATGATAGATGCTCATATTCATTTAGATTCTTATGATGCTAGTCAAAGAGAAGAAATAGTAAATAGTACGGAAAGTCACGGAATCGAAGCAATCATTTCAGTTTCAATGGACTTAAAATCTAGTAAGAAAAATTTAGATTTTAAAAAACAAAATAATAATGTCTATCCAGCATTCGGATTTCATCCTGAACAACAGCTCCCTTCTGATAATGAGGTTGAAGAATTGATCGAATGGATGAAAGAACATCAGCATGAAATGGTCGCGATCGGGGAAGTTGGATTACCTTATTATAAGAATTTAGAAGAACTAATTGACTATGATCCTTATATTCAATTACTAGAAAAATTTATCTCACTTGCAAACGAGTTAAATAAGCCGATTGTATTACATGCAGTATACGAAGACGCCGAAATCGTATGTAATTTATTAGAAAAATATTTTATTCAAAAAGCTCATTTTCACTGGTTCAAGGGTGACGATCTTACAATTAGCCGGATGATAAAAAATGGGTATTTTATCTCAATTACACCAGATGTATTATATGAGAAAGAAATACAAGATCTAGTAAATAAGTATCCGATCGAGTTGATGATGGTTGAAACAGATGGACCGTGGCCATTTGAAGGACCTTTTGAAAATGAGTGGACACATCCTAAATTTATGCATCAATCGATTGAAAAGATTGCAGAGTTGAAAAATTTAGATTTAATAAGTGTTTATAAAATTTTGTATGAAAATACTAGAAGGTTTTATGGAATAGAAATTTAGGCAAATATTGATCGCATGAAAGAGGTTGTCTCGTAAGTGTTCTTATGGGGCAACCTTTTTGTTTGTCCATTTTTATAAGAGTATGTGGTTTAACATAATAATAGAAAAACACGAACACTATGTGAACTATATTGATAAACCTGTGAACTCCGTTGATATATTGCTGTTTCTCGTTGATAAATAGTAATTTCTCGTTGATATATTACAAAAACAGATTGATATATTGCGATTTGATCGTCAAACCGAGCCATAATCACTAAAAACCACTCAAAACTTGGGAGTATAATGAACGAGAGATGAAAAAAGACAAAATAAATCCCCCTCTAGTAGTAAATCTATCCTGTTTTTAAGATAGGCTTTTTAAACTACTATAAGCAGGGATATAAATGTAAGCTTTTTATTTTAAGATAATCAGATATTTTACGAGCAAGAAAATAGTGAAATGTAAACATTAATTTCAATGTAAATACCAAAACCGGCATGTCGGTTAGAATGCCGGCAGTATGTTGGTTTGTAGAAGAATTCTACAAGTAACTACAGTTCAAGCTCTCCCATACGAAGAAGCTCAATAACTGCTTGTGATCGCCCCTTAACCCCAAGCTTCTGCATTGCATTTGAAATATGATTTCTCACAGTTTTTTCACTTATAAAAAGTTCTTCAGCAATTTCTCTTGTAGTCTTATCTTGAACAAGAAGCTCGAATACTTCTTTTTCACGCTTTGTGAGTGTGTGCTTTGTTTGATAGTCTCTATCCTTCAACTGTGCTAACCCTCCTTGCTTGACCGAGCTGTTCTTCGGATGGGTATTCATTTAGTCTTTTTATCATATGAACGATGTGCGTATTAGGTGAATATTTCCAGTAAATTTAGAACTAGATTTAAATTATTTATTTTTTTCTTTTTAGCTTGTTCTAAAAAATGTACATGCTCGTATAAATAATAAAAAAGCGTGGGGGGAGTATGGTGATGAAAAAAAGATTGTTAGTAACAGCTGCTGCAGTTTGTGGAATTGCGACAATGAGTGGATGTAGTTTACTTCCGACTAAATCTTCTACAGATATTGATCCGCCAAAAACTGTAGTTTATAAAAGTGATGAGCCTTCAAAACAAGTACAAGCAAAGAAAGAGGAAATGGTAAAAAGGGAATTGTATTTAATTGACCGTAATGGATATGTCGTACCGCAAACCTTCCAATTACCAAAATCTACAAGCTTGGCGAAGCAAGCGTTAGAGTATTTAGTAAAAGATGGTCCTGTTACTGATGAACTACCGAATGGCTTCCAAGCAGTTTTACCTCCTAATACGGAAGTGTTGGGGGTTACGCAAAAAGATGGAACTATTATTGCTGATTTTTCTCCGGAGTTTAAGCAATATCGTGCTGAAGATGAATTAAAAGTATTCCAAGCGGTCACTTGGACGTTAACTCAGTTTGATAATGTTACAAAAGTAAAGATTCGAGTAAATGGGAAAGAACTAGCTTCTATGCCAGTAAATAAAGCACAGATTGGCGATGGGCTGACAAGAGATGATGGGATTAATTTTGATAAAGGCAACATCGTGGATATTATGAACTCTCGCCCAGTTACTTTATACTATGTTTCTCAAGGTGAAATGGGAGACACTTATTATGTCCCTGTTACAACAAGAATTTCAAATGCTGAATCAGATTCTTATTCAGCAATAGTAAGTGAACTAATACAAGGGCCTTCAGAATATTCAAATTTAATTTCAGATTTTGGTGCAGATACGAAATTAGTCAGTCAACCTGTCTTTAAAGGTGGCAAGCTAGTGCTTAACTTTAACGAAGGAATCTATGGCAATATTGCAAAAAGTATGATCAATAATGACGTATTACAGCCACTCGTTCTTTCTTTAACAGAGCAAAAAGGAGTTAAATCCATTGAGATTCAAATTAATGGCAAGCTAACTGCTTTAGACCAACAAGGCAAACCATTAAGCCAACCAGTATCTAGACCTAAAGACGTAAATACGAAAAAACTATAAAGCAAAAGAGATCAGTTAATAGGATTTGGTGAATAAGCAAAAGACAGTTTTTTACTGCCCATTGCATATTCCTTATTCCTTATTCCTTTACGAATTATTTACCTGCATTTAAAGCCTTGAACATTTTGTTCAAGGTTTTTTCACATTAAGCGAGTTTTCTTTACATTTATCTTATTAATTACATTTAATTAGTAGAAATGAAATCGTATTTTTGTCTATACTAGTAATTGGAAGATTTTGTAGGAGGAACAAACATGACAAGAACAGATGGAAGATTAAATAATGAACTAAGACCAATTGAGATTATTACTCATTATACGAAGCATGCTGAAGGCTCTGTGCTTATTTGCGTTGGTGATACAAAAGTAATTTGTAATGCTACTGTTGAGGACCGTGTACCTCCATTTTTAAGAAATAGTGGAAAAGGTTGGATTTCAGCGGAATATTCTATGTTACCTAGGGCTACGCAAGACCGTACAATTCGCGAGTCATCTAAAGGAAAAGTTACTGGTCGTACGATGGAAATTCAACGTTTAATCGGTAGAGCTTTAAGAGCGGTAGTTGATTTAGAAGCACTTGGTGAAAAGACAATTTGGATTGATTGTGATGTTATACAAGCAGATGGAGGAACTAGAACTGCTTCTATTACTGGAGCGTTTGTTGCAATGATGCTTGCCTTTGATAAATTAGTTAAAATGGATAAATTAAAATCTTATCCAGTAAAAGATTATTTGGCGGCAACTTCTGTTGGTATTTTAGAAGAAGTTGGACCAGTACTAGATTTGTATTATGTAGAAGATTCAGCTGCAAGTGTCGATATGAATATTATAATGACTGGGAAAGGTCAGTTTGTTGAATTACAAGGTACTGGTGAAGAAGCGACTTTTTCTAGAGAAGAATTAAATGAATTACTATCATTAGGGGAGTTAGGTGTTAATTCTCTAATTGAAAAACAAAAAGAAGTATTATTACAAGAAGGCATTAAGTTCCAATCATAATTTCGAGGAGAGACTTTAAGGATGGATACGATCATTATTGCGACTAATAACAAGGGTAAAGTGAAGGACTTTGAAGCTCTTTTTAACCCAATGGGATTTCAAGTTAAATCTTTAAAAGACTTTCCTGGAATTCAAGAAGTTGAGGAGACAGGAACTACATTTGAAGAGAATGCGATTTTAAAAGCTGAGTATTTAGCTAATGAGTTAAAAACACCTGTTATTGCGGATGACTCTGGTTTAATAGTTGATGCACTTGAAGGTAGACCTGGTGTTTATTCTGCTCGATATGCTGGATTACATAAGAGTGATGAAGATAACTTACAAAAAGTAGTAAGCGAGCTAAATGGAGTTTACCCTGGTAAAAGAACTGCGCGATTTTATTGTGCCTTAGCTTTAGCGGTTCCTGGTAAAGAAACAATCACTGTAAATGGAACAGTTGAGGGGTATATTGCCAATGAAAAAAGAGGAACAAACGGTTTTGGCTACGATCCGATATTCTTTTTGCCCGAATTAGATAAAACAATGGCTGAATTAACAACAGAGGAAAAAGGTGGCTTAAGCCATCGAGCAAATGCAATTAAATCATTAATGAATGTGATAAATAATGAAGGTAAAGAATTTTTATTTAGAGGAACAAATTAATGAAAGTATTAATTGTAAGTGACAGTCACGGATTGACGAAACCGTTGCAAGAAATCGCTGACCGATATCGAGACAGTGTAGATTTAATGATCCACTGTGGAGATTCGGAATTAGAGTTAAATGCTAAAGAATTAAAAGATTACAATGTAGTTCGAGGTAATTGTGATTTTCGAGGAGAATTCCCTGAAGAATTTATTCATCATGGAAATGAACATACAATCTTTGCTACTCATGGCCATTTACATGGAATAAAGCAGTCATTACAAAAGCTATATTATCGTTGTAAAGAAGTTGGAGCGACAATCGCATGTTTCGGTCATTCACATGTATTAGGAGCCGAGGTAATTGAAGGGGTACTTTTTATCAATCCTGGTAGTATTCTTTTACCTAGAATGAGGAAAGAAAAGACATATGCAATTCTTGAAACAATAGATAAGAAAGTAAATGTTACGTTTTATAATACTGACGGCACGGAACTTATCACTACTTCGTTTGAAATATAATAAAAAATGGAGGTTAGTAGCTATTAGCTGCTAACCTTATTTAAAAGCGAAAAATTTGTAAGTACTAAAAGCCATATAGCCTTAATAAAATAAGGTAATTCTAGGTGATTTAAAAAAATTCCTTTATTTTGGAAAAAAGTTTAAAAATAGTGTTGACTTTATTTTGCCTAGCGACTATACTAAGTTATGTCGACAGGGGATGTCGCAAAGAAACAAAAAATATGCGGGTGTAGTTTAATGGTAAAATAGAAGCCTTCCAAGCTTCGGTCGTGGGTTCGATTCCCATCACCCGCTCCATATGTCCTGGTAGCTCAGCAGGATAGAGCAACGGCCTTCTAAGCCGTCGGTCGGGGGTTCGAATCCCTCCCAGGACGTCCAAAAGACACTTGTTTTACGTAATGTAAAATAAGTGTCTTTTTTTGTATTTTAACCAATTTCCAAATTATTGAAGAATGACGAATTATTTTAAAAAAAGTGTAACAATAATACTACATAAAACAAAAAGTATTAGAGATCCATAACAGAAGTGAATGATTTGTAAATAGACTCTAATAGTATTTAGATATGATATTCTAAAATAAAAAAAGTGTGGAGTGATATAAATGAACGAAAAAGAATTTTGGGGTTTAATTTCAAAAATGCATATTGTTGAAGAACCTTATGAGTGGGTAATAAGTCATTTAGCGAAACAGTCAGATGAGGAAATAGCTGGTTTTGAAATTCAGTTTGAAACCGCGTTTTCTAATGCGTATAATTCAAAGTTACTAGGAGCTGCATGGGTTACTATGGGAGGTTGTTCTGAAGATTCATTTGCTCAATTTAGAGCTTGGTTAATTGGTCAGGGTGAACAAGTATATAAGAAAACGTTAAATGAACCGGATTATTTAGCTGAATATATCTTCCCAATTTATGAAGAAGAGGGACTGACTCCAGAATTAGAGGAGATGCTAGATTTGGCATTACAAGCATTTACGATAAAGCGTAAAGGCGATGAAGATTGGGATGATCAGTTGTGGAATGAGTTTAATTCACTAATAGAAAGCAAGGGTTATCATTACCCAGAACAACAATTAACAGTGGATTGGAAGTCGAATGACGAATTAAAAAGTAAATTTCCAAATTTATGGAAACGATTTGGTCAAAAGCCATTAGGACATTAATATGTGGGTAAAATAGATTCAGTCAGAAAGTGGATTGAATAAAGAATTTAATTAGACTGTTAATATAAGTATCTTTCATATTTTAAATAAAATTAATTCATGATACACTTTTTCATAACTAGATTGTGCAGAGAATAACAAATGTTAGGGGGAGAGTAGTATGGAAGACAATATTGTCTTTTTTCCTAAACTAAAGGATCGGATAATAAATTTAGGTAAGAAAGCGTTAGAAGAAAAAGATTTTATTAAAGCGTTAAAGTTATGTGATCAATTAAAGGAAATGAATCAGCATAATTCACAAACAGAACTAGCTGCAGTTGCATGCTTATTGGAAGGTAATCGGGCTAAGGAAGCTAGAGAAAGATGCGAGGAATTAGTTTTCGGTCCATTTGAAAGTGATGAAGCGATTGAAATATACATAAGTATTTTGTTTCAAATAAAAGAATACGAAGAATTACAAAGAAGTATAAAAAGACTGCTTACTCAAAATCGCATTGATGAAAATCAAATGGATAAATTTCAAGCGATGCTAACATTGTCTAAAAAAGTAGTTTCAGATCGTGAAGGCGGAAAGTTCCAAACGCTTGATTTACATAATTTAGTCGAAAATTCAGAGCCGATTAATAAACAACTAGAACTAATTAATGAATTACGAGCAACGGATTGTACGCTTGTTTTAAATCAAATTGGTGATATTTTAAAAAGCTCTAAAGCTAACCCTTTAATTCAAAGTTTTATTTTATTTATATTACAAGAACAATCCATTGAAAAAGACTTTGAAATCAACAAAGTAAACCAACGAATGACTTGGAATGTAACAATTTCAGTAGATGAACACAACTCTTTTGTAGATGCAATTTTAAAAAAATTAAGTGAAATATTAGAAAGTGAAAACCCTTCAGCATTTGAAATTGCAAAAGAACACTTTCGACATTTTATGACGATCTACTTTCCTTTCGTACCAATGCCGGCTGAAGTAAATACATGGGCAGCATGCTTTTATTACATTGTTCAACAATATTTTGATCACGATGTAGACGAAGAAGAACTAAAAGACTTATTTAATGTAGAATACTTTCCAGTAAAAAGTGCAATTGCTTTAGTAAAGCGTTTTGAGGACGAAGGATATTTTAACATAACGAATTAGTTAAAGCTTTCAAATAGGTCTTTGACTATGAGTTGTAGTATTTTCGATGATCTAGTAACCATTGATCTTAAGACTGAGATTAAAAAATCCTAATATTTTTGCTTTAGATTTGAAATATCAAAATAGGAAATATTGAAACAAAAAAGTAATGTGTTATAATAGAATGGTTGTAGCGACTATTTACTTAATTATACCTGCATGATCTTGGGAAAACGGACAGGCATGTATAGTACGAAAATACGTAAACACATATATATTTTTAGATAATTTTGGAGGGAACTAACAATGACTGCTAAATGGGAAAAATTAGAAGCTAACGTTGGTCTATTAACTGTAGAAGTTGAAGCTTCTGAAGTAGATAAAGGTTTAGATGCAGCTTTCAAAAAAGTTGTAAAAACAATGAACGTACCTGGATTCCGTAAAGGGAAATTACCACGTCCAATGTTCGAACAAAAATTTGGTGTTGAAGCACTTTACAATGATGCTTTAGATGTAATCTTACCAGAAGCTTACAGCAAAGCTATTGAAGAAGTTGGTATTGAGCCAGTTGACCGTCCAGAAGTTGACGTTGAGCAAATGGAAAAAGGTAAAACTTTAATCTTCAAAGCAAAAGTAACTGTAAAACCTGAAGTAAAATTAGGCGAATACAAAGGCTTAGAAGTTGAAGAAATGGAAGCAACTGTATCTGAAGAAGACGTACAAGCTGAATTAACTGCTTTACAAGAGAAACAAGCTGAGTTAGTAGTTAAAGAAGATGGTACTGTTGAAAACGGCAATACAGCTGTAATTGATTTCGAAGGTTTCGTTGATGGCGTAGCTTTCGAAGGTGGTAAAGGTGAAAACTATCCACTAGAAATCGGTTCTGGTTCTTTCATTCCTGGATTTGAAGAAGCTTTAATCGGCGCAAAATCAGGTGTAGAAACTGATGTTAATGTAACATTCCCAGAAGAATACCACAGTACTGAGTTAGCAGGAAAATCTGCAACTTTCAAAGTAACTGTTCATGAAATTAAAGCGAAAGAACTTCCTGAGTTAAATGATGAGTTTGCTAAAGATGTAAACGATGAAGTTGAAACTTTAGAAGCTCTTAAAGCTAAAATCAAAGCTGACTTAGAAGAGTCTAAAAAAGCTCAAGCTGAAGGTAGCTTACGTGATGCTTTAGTTCAAAAAGCGGCTGAAAATGCTGAAGTTGAAATCCCAGAAGTAATGTTCGAAAGCCAAGTTGACCGTATGGTTAAAGATTTTGAACAACGCATTTCTGGTCAAGGATTAAACTTAGAGCTTTACTACCAATTCACTGGTACTAAAGAAGAAGATCTTCGCACTCAAATGCGTCAAGATGCTGAAGCTCGTGTAAGAATCGACTTAACAATCGATGCAATCATCGAAGCTGAAAAAATTGATGCAACTGAAGAAGAAATGAACGAAGAATTAACTCGTTTATCTGCAATGTACAACATTCCTTCTGAGCAATTAGTAACTATGCTTGGTGGAACTGATGCAGTACGTGATGATATCCAAATCCGTAAAGCTGTTGAGTTATTAGTAGATAGCAGAAAAAAATAAGCGTTATATAAACATATAATGATTCAAACAAGGCGCGAAATTTTTTCGTGCCTTGTTTTTAAATAAAATGAAATATTTGGTAATAAGAACTGTTTCCTTTAAAACACACATATACATATGTTAGAATCTGTTATACAGATTTTTAAAATTTTTTGTGGCTATACTAAAAATAATTCTTTAAAAGAAGGATTATCTACTTTACATTAGAATATATATATTCTAAAAATTTAAATAATTTTAGAGCAGTAAATAATTGCATTGTTTATTTTGTATGCTATCATATAGCTACAAGATACATATTTTTTGGATTACATACATATTGAGTGGTTTTAGAAATTTTAGAGGGAGTGAACATATGTTCAAGTTTAATGAAGAAAAAGGACAGCTAAAATGTTCGTTCTGTGGAAAGTCACAGTCTCAGGTTAGAAAATTAGTTGCTGGACCTGGTGTTTATATTTGTGACGAGTGTATTGAGCTTTGTACTGAAATTGTTCAAGAAGAATTAGCAAAAGAAGAAGAAGTAGAGTTTAAAGATGTTCCAAAACCGAAAGAAATTTGTGAAATTCTTGATGAATACGTAATCGGCCAGGACAATGCCAAAAAAGCGTTATCTGTAGCTGTGTACAATCATTACAAACGTATTAATTCAAACAGCAAAATCGATGAGGTTGAACTATCAAAAAGTAATATTGCGATGATTGGGCCAACTGGTAGTGGTAAAACATTATTAGCTCAAACTTTAGCGCGTATTTTAAATGTACCATTTGCGATTGCTGATGCAACTTCATTAACAGAAGCGGGATATGTTGGGGAAGATGTTGAAAACATTCTTCTTAAATTAATCCAAGCAGCTGATTATGATGTTGAACGAGCTGAAAAAGGTATTATTTATATCGATGAAATTGATAAAGTTGCACGTAAGTCTGAAAATCCTTCAATTACACGTGACGTGTCAGGTGAAGGTGTTCAGCAAGCACTTTTAAAAATTCTTGAAGGAACTGTTGCAAGCGTACCTCCACAAGGTGGTCGTAAGCATCCACATCAAGAATTCATTCAAATTGACACAACAAATATTTTATTTATTTGTGGTGGAGCATTTGATGGAATTGAACAGATCATCAAACGTCGTTTAGGTAAAAAGGTAATTGGTTTTAGTGGCGATTCTGAAAAGAGCGATTTAAGCTCAAAAGAAATCTTAAACCACGTATTACCAGAAGACTTATTACGTTTTGGGTTAATCCCTGAATTTATTGGTCGTTTACCAGTTTTAGCTAATTTAGAGCAACTTGATGAAGAATCATTGGTTGAAATTTTAACGAAACCAAAAAATGCTTTAATTAAGCAATACCAAAAATTACTAGAACTAGACCAAGTTGATCTTGAGTTTGAGGAAAAAGCTCTTACTGAAATTGCTAAAAAGGCAATTGAGCGTAAAACTGGGGCTCGTGGACTACGTTCTATTATTGAAGGTATTATGTTAGATATTATGTTTGAATTACCTTCTCGCGAAGATATTCAAAAATGTATTATCTCTGCAGAAACTGTTAAATCTGGTGCAGCTCCAAAGCTTGTATTAGAAGATGGAACAGAGTTAGATTTAAAAAATAAAGAAAAGAAAAATAAATTAGCGTAAATGAAAAACCAAATGCACTTTGCATTTGGTTTTTTATTTTGGAGTTATGTAAAAAATACTGACTCTCCTAAAGAGTGTTGAGTAACCTTTCGCGTTGTAGTGTCTTTAAAACCTTAGACTAAAGATAAGTTAATTTTAAATTATGGTTTATCCTTCCATTTCACGGGCGATACTAAAAGTAATTTCTACTTCAGTGGAGGGGTAAAAAATGAGTTTTACAACAATTATATTATTAGCTCAACTTGCATTAGGTACAATCGTTGCATTGTATTTTATTCATTTATTAAAAGGTCAACGGACAACAAAAGTTTCAATCGACAGAGAATCAAAAAAAGAAATGGAACAATTACGTAAGTTAAAATCAATTTCTTTAACTGTACCATTAGCAGAAAGAGTTAGACCGAGTTCTTTTGATGATATTGTTGGCCAAGAGGATGGAATTAAGGCTTTAAAAGCTTCATTATGCAGTGCAAATCCTCAACATGTAATCATTTATGGACCACCTGGTATAGGGAAAACGGCAGCAGCTAGACTTGTATTAGAGGAAGCTAAAAAGAGTCCGAATACTCCATTTAAACCAGATGCGGTCTTTATTGAATTAGACGCAACAACAGCTCGTTTTGATGAAAGAGGGATTGCTGATCCTTTAATTGGTTCAGTACATGATCCAATTTATCAAGGTGCAGGTGCAATGGGGCAAGCAGGAGTTCCGCAGCCTAAAAAAGGTGCTGTAACGGATGCACATGGAGGTATTTTATTTATAGATGAGATTGGGGAACTTCATCCAATTCAAATGAATAAAATGCTAAAAGTTCTTGAAGACCGTAAAGTTAAATTTGAAAGTGCTTACTATCAAGAAGAGAATCCATCGATTCCAGCACATATTCATGAAATTTTTAAACATGGTTTACCGGCGGATTTCAGATTAGTTGGTGCTACTACAAGATCACCTGATGAAATACCTCCAGCAATACGTTCACGTTGTTTAGAAATATTTTTCAGAGAGTTAGAACAGGATGAAATTCAAGCTGTTGCTAAACGCTCAGCAGAAAAAATTGAAATAAGCATTTCAGAAAAAGCTTTAGAATTAGTTGGTACATATGCTAAAAATGGTCGAGAAGCAATTAATCTAATTCAATTAGCAGGTGGAATGGTTTTAACTTCTGGAAGAAAAGAATTAATAGAGGATGATATTCAGTGGGTAGTTTCTGTAAGTAGATTATCACCTAGATTAGTAAACAAAATTCCAGAAGCTCCAACAGTTGGTTTAGTAAACGGTTTAGCGGTTTATGGAGCAAATATTGGTGCTTTATTACCAATAGAAGTAAGTGCAATGAAGGCAAAAGAAATTGGTAAAGGCTCAATTACGATAACAGGAATTGTTGAAGAAGAAAGCTTGGGTAATCAATCTAAATCAATTCGCAGAAAAAGTATGGCAAAAGGCTCTTTAGAAAATGTTACAACAATCTTACGTAAAATTGGTGTACCGATCGATGATTATACAATTCACATCAATTTTCCAAGCGGTGCTCTAATTGATGGACCATCTGCTGGGATTGCGATGGTAGTCGGAATATTTTCAGCAGTTAATAATGTTCCAGTATTAAATACGATTGCTTTGACTGGAGAAATGAGCATACAAGGTGATGTGAAGCCTGTAGGTGGCGTTCCAGAAAAAGTTAAGGCGGCTATAAAAGCAGGAGCTACAAAAATTATTGTTCCAAAAGAGAACGATCAAGCTTCATTACATCAATTTAAAGATGTAGAAATTTTAGCTGTTGATCGCATTGAAAAAGTTCTTCATGAGGTCTTTAAAGATAACTGGAAATTTGACATACCAACTCAAACTAAAAATGACTTCCAGCAATTAACATTGTTTGAAGAGAATCAATCGCAATCTATGTAGATAAAAATAAGTGTTCGAATCATTTCATTTTGAATAAATAAAGAATACAAACTCTTTTTGTATTCTTTTTATCAATGAAGTGGTGCGAACACTTTTTATTTGGTTTTCACTCGTTTTATAGTTAATAGAAGATAATCGTTATGAAATCATATTAATAGGTTGTGTTCTAGGCCGATATTGACTGTTTATTTCTTTTCCACATTTCTTTTAATGCATATCATTGTAAATGATATGAGTGTTAAGGTAAAATAACTAGATAGAATGAAAAACTTGGAGGTGTAACGTAAATGAATGTTACAAAAGAAAAAGTTGTACCCCTCCTACCTTTAAGAGGAATTAGTGTATTTCCTGCCACTATTGCACATCTAGATGTAGGAAGAATGAAGTCGATTAAAGCAATACAAGAAGCTGATGAGTTAGATCATTTAATTTTTGTTGTTACTCAAATAGATGCAGATACTGAAAATCCAAAGATCGACGAATTGTACCAATTTGGAACGCTAGCTAAATTAACGCAAAAAATTACGCTTCCAAATGGCACGGTTCGAATTACAGTCGAAGGATTACACAGAGGAAAGATTAAATCAATTATTGATCAAAATGATTTCTTAACTGCGAAGGTAGAAGAATACCCAGATGTAGAAGATGAATCTAAAGAGTTACGTGCTTTAATGAGAACTTTATTGCAGCATTTTAAACAATATAGCAAATTATCTAAGCGGATTTTGCCTGAGACAATCGCTTCTATTGTTAAACAAGAACGCCCGGGTAATCTTGCGGATGCAATGATTGATTCAATTCCATTAAGAGAAGAAGAAAAACAAAAAATATTAGCAACAATTGACGTTACCGAAAGAATACATATTATCTTAAATTTCCTTCAGGATGAAAAGGAATTATTAAAGCTTGAAGAGAAAATTGGTCTTCAAGTAAAGAAAAATATTGATAAGACACAAAAAGAATATTTTTTAAGAGAGCAATTAAAAGTTATTCAACGTGAACTAGGCGATCGCGAAGGTAAAACAGAAGAAGTTGATAAGTTTTTAACGAAAATTGAAGAAGCAAATATGCCTGAAGAAACAAAAGAAGTTGTCTTAAAAGAATTAGCTAGATATGAAAAATTACCTCCAAATGCTGCAGAAGCAGGAGTAGTTCGTACATATTTAGAATGGATGGTAGCTATACCATGGTCTAAACAAACAGAGGACACACTAGATATCCATCGTTCAGAAAAGATACTGAATAACGAGCACGAAGGTCTTGATAAAGTTAAAGAGCGAATATTAGAGTATTTAGCTGTACAACAACTTACAAATTCATTACGTGGCCCAATCTTATGTTTAGCTGGACCTCCAGGGGTTGGTAAAACTTCTTTAGCTAAATCAATTGCAAATGCATTGTCTAGAAATTTTGTACGCGTTTCACTTGGTGGTGTAAGAGATGAATCAGAAGTAAGAGGACATAGAAGAACGTATATCGGGGCAATGCCAGGTCGCATTATTCAAGGGATGAAGAAAGCTGGGACAAAAAATCCTGTATTCTTACTTGATGAAATTGATAAAATGTCTAGTGACTTTAGAGGCGATCCATCTTCAGCGATGCTAGAAGTACTTGACCCAGAACAAAATAATACTTTTAGTGATCACTATATTGAAGAGCCATTCGATTTGTCTCAAGTTTTATTTGTGGCAACTGCAAATGATTTATCAACTATTCCAGGGCCATTAAGAGATCGAATGGAAATTATTACTTTATCTGGTTATACTGAGCTTGAAAAAGTTAATATTGCCAAAAAGCACTTATTCCCTAAAAAATTAGCCGAGCATGGCTTAAATAAATCAACTGTTCAAATTCGCGAAAGTGCATTGAGCTCAATAATACGCCATTATACGCGTGAAGCAGGAGTAAGGTCTTTAGAACGAGTTCTTGCAACATTATGTAGAAAAGCTGCTAAATTGATTGTTTCAAATGAAAGACAAAAAATAATTTTTACTGACAAGAATATTGAAGAATTCTTAGGTAAGAAAACATTCTCATATGGTCAAATGGAAAGTGAAGATCAAATCGGTGTAGCTACAGGTTTAGCGTATACTGCATTTGGTGGAGACACACTTTCTATTGAAGTATCACTATATCCTGGAAAGGGTAAGCTAACCTTAACTGGTAAGCTAGGGGATGTAATGAAAGAGTCAGCACAGGCTGCGTTTAGTTATATTCGCTCTAAGGCTGAAGAACTAAATATTGAACAAAATTTCCATGAGAAATATGATATCCATATCCATGTTCCAGAAGGTGCTGTACCAAAAGACGGTCCTTCAGCAGGTATTACGATGGCAACTGCATTGATTTCAGCATTAACAAATAAACCAATCCGAAAAGAAGTAGGGATGACGGGAGAAATCACATTACGTGGTCGCGTATTACCTATCGGAGGATTAAAAGAAAAAATGCTTAGTGCGCATCGTGCAGGTTTAACGACAGTAATCATACCAAAAGAAAATGAAAAAGATTTAGAAGATGTGCCGCCAATGGTGAAAGAAGGTTTAACAGTTATACCTGTTTCCCATTTAGATGAAGTGCTGGCACATGCAATAGTAGGAGTGAAAAAATGAAAGTAACAACAGCGGATATTGTCATTAGTGCAGTCCGACCAAATCAATATCCAGATACTCAATTTCCCGAAATCGCTTTAGCAGGTCGTTCAAATGTTGGGAAATCTTCGTTTATAAATAAAATGTTAAATCGTAAAGCATTAGCTCGTACGTCATCAAAGCCAGGAAAAACGCAAACATTAAATTTCTTCTTAATAAATGAACAGCTGTTTTACGTTGACGTTCCAGGTTATGGTTATGCTAAAGTTTCTAAAAAGGAACGAGAAGCATGGGGCAAAATGATTGAAACATATATTACAACTCGTGAACAATTAAGAGCTGTCATTTTATTAGTAGATTTACGTCATTCACCAACCCAAGATGATGTAATGATGTATAATTTCTTAAAGCATTACGGTATTCAAGTAATTGTTGTAGCAACAAAAGCAGATAAAATCCCTAAGGGTAAGTGGGAGAAACATGCGAAAGTTGTACGTGAAACGTTACAGATTGAAGAAGGGGATGAATTAATTTTATTCTCATCTGAAATTGGTCTTGGTAAAGAAAAAGCATGGTCTGCAATAGAGCGTGCGTGTAAATAAAAAATGCTGGTGGNNCCACCAGCATTTTTTATTTATGTAAAAAAGATAATAAATTTTTTAAGTAATATGTATAGTTATTGAACTGAATGAAACAATTAGAATAGATAAAATTAATATGGAAACATAATTAAAAAATAAAAATTTTCTCCCAAACGTAAGGAAGTATAACAAGGACACTCTTAGCATCTTATTTTTTAGAGAATAAAAGATATAATCCGACTACTGCAATGAAAATTGGCCAGTATTGTTGAAAATAAGAAACTTGTGACTGAAGTGAACTAAGCATTGATGAAAGCTTATCATTAAAAAGGAAAAATAAAGACATAATAAATAATAGTAAACCAGGTAATAAGTCACTTCGGCTTTTTTGGGATTGCAATATCATACCAAACGAGATAATTAGTGTAAGAACGGACCAATGGTTAGGCCAACTTTGAAAATGTTTTATTGCATAAAAATGAATTCCAAAACCAAGAACTACAACCCCTGGGAATACATATTGGAATTCTCGTCCTTTAAAGGCTTGAACTAGAAGTGCAATACCTGTTATGACGATCGGTGTAGTCCAATAAGTAAAAAAATGTAGTGCAGGGACATGCCATTTTGAAACAAGATAATAAGTGCCAAAGCCAATTAATAAGATTCCAATAAATAATCGATTTTTTTTCATAGTAACTCCCGTTTAACATTATTTGTAATCACTTTTATTTAAAAATTAATGTATAATAAACTTTGGATATAGTTCATATTATAATTCGGATTAAAAATTCTACAATTTATTACATTTATGATAGCATATTGAAGTGGAACATATTTATGATATGATATTTTGCTAAGTAAATATAGATATAAAACATCGTTTGTACAAGTTTTTTTTAGGGGGGCTTTAGGGATGCACATCATTACAATAGGGATAAATTATAAGACTGCCCCGGTTGAAGTGCGGGAAAGGGTAGCGTTTTCTCCAAATGAACTTCAAGATGCAATGGATTCATTAAAAAATGAAAAAAGCATTTTGGAAAACATTATTGTTTCTACTTGTAATCGTACAGAGATTTATGCAGTTGTTGACCAAATTCATACAGGTCAATATTATATGAAACGTTTTCTATTACAACGATTTGGATTAAAAGATGAGGAATTATCACCATATTTAATTATTAGAACAGGAAATGATGCAATTAGCCATTTATTTAACGTAGTTTGTGGCTTAGATTCAATGGTAATTGGTGAAACTCAAATTCTTGGACAAGTAAAAGATAGTTATTTACTTGCTCAAGAGAATAATGTAATTGGTACTATTTTTAATCAGCTATTTAAACAAGCAATTACATTTGCAAAAAAAGTTCATTCTGAAACTGGTATCGGTGAAAATGCAGTTTCTGTAAGTTATGCTGCTGTTGAACTTTCTAAAAAGATTTTTAGTAATTTAAAAGGCTGTAACGTTCTAATCGTTGGTGCTGGAAAAATGAGTAACTTAGCTTTACAAAACCTATATTCTCAAGGTGTAGGGAAAGTTACAGTAATTAATCGAACTGTTGAAAATGCGATTAAGCTTGCTGATCAATTTAATGGAATCGGAAAAGGATTAGAATCACTAGAAAACTCCTTAAAAGAAGCAGATATCGTTATTAGTTCAACTGGCTCAAAAGAATATGTGATTACTGAGAAAATGATAAACCGTATTGAAAAAGCAAGAAAAGGTAAAGCTTTATTCTTAGTAGATATCGCAGTACCAAGAGATATCGAGCCATCAATTCATAATATTGATAGTGCGTTTTTATACGATATTGATGATCTTCAAGGGATTGTTGCAGAGAATTTAGCCGAACGTGAGCGAGAGGCAGTAGAAGTTAAAAAGGCAATCAATGAAGAAATTGATAATTTCCAATGTTGGTTATCAATGTTAGGTGTCGTTCCAGTTATCTCTGCTTTACGTGAAAAAGCATTGGATATTCAGGCAGATACTATGTGCAGTCTTGAACGAAAATTACCTCATTTATCTGATCGAGACTTAAAAATTATCCAAAAGCACACGAAGAGTATTGTGAATCAACTTTTACGTGACCCAATTATGAAAGCAAAAGAAATGGGTACATCTAAACACTCAGAAGCACAAATTTCACTTTTTAAAGAAATATTTAATTTAGATGAAATATTAGAAGAAGCTAATGATGAAAAATACATGCAAACTAAACAAGAAAAAGAGACGATTTCTTTAAAACAAAGCTTAGGGTATTTATGAGGTTTAGATAATGGCGCTTTTGGAAAGTAGTTTTATTTACCACTTATTAATATTATTGTTTGCATGGAGTATCGTTTTTTCTTTTATAGATTTTATAGATTCAAACAGAATGGCAAGTAAAGTGGCATTTTATTTGCTTGCAATTGTTTGGGTGTTTTCTACTATTTTAATGATTTATACGATTAGCTATTATAGTTTATATTCCTTTATCACTTCTAGAGAAGGTCTATATATTTATGTATGGATCATTATCTCATTATCAATGATTATTAATTGGTTAGTAAAACTAGAGTATTTAGTTTTCTTTACAAATGTTGTTTCATTTTTAGTATTTTCATTATCCATTCTAATTCCAAAGGCTGGGAAAACGGCTACATCAGTTGAACACTTAAAATCGGAATTATTATATACCCATATTGGGTTAGCTTTTTTAGCGTACGGTGCTTTTACACTGTCCTTTATTTTTTCAGGAATGTACATTTTTCAATACGTTTTATTAAAAAAGAAGAAATGGTCAACGCATTTAAAGAAATTGGGGAGTTTAGGTAAGTTGGAAAAAATGTTTATTACATTTAACTTATTTGGTGTCCCTCTTATGCTAACTTCCCTTATTTTAGGGGCAAGTATTCGATTACACACATTTGTTTGGTATGATATGAAAGTAATAGGCTCAGTTTTCGTTTTAATCATGTATAGTACATTTATGTATTTAAAAGTAAGCAACCGTTTCTATGGCAAATCTCTTTGCATATTTAACATCTGTTGCTTTTTAGTATTGTTCGGAAATTATGTTGTTTCAAATCTATATTCAACGTTTCATTTATGGAGTACGTAAGGAGCTGTAAACTATGCGAAAAATAGTAGTTGGTACAAGAAGAAGTAAACTAGCATTAACACAAACGAAATGGTTTGTTGAGAAGCTTAAGGAAGTTGCGCCTGATTATGAATTTGAGTTAAAAGAAATTGTTACAAAAGGTGATGTAATACTTGACGTAACTCTTTCAAAAGTTGGTGGGAAAGGTTTATTCGTAAAAGAAATCGAACATGCAATGCTTACGAATGAAATTGATTTAGCTGTACATAGTATGAAGGATATGCCTGCAATTTTACCCGAAGGTTTAATGATAGGCTGTACTCCTAAGCGTGTTGATCCTCGTGATGCTTTACTTTCAAATAGTGGAAAAGGATTAATGGAGCTAGAAGAAGGAGCAATCGTTGGGACAAGTAGTTTAAGAAGAAGTGCTCAAATTAAGGCAGTACGCCCAGATATACAAATTAAATGGATTCGTGGAAATATCGATACGCGTATTCAAAAGCTTAAAGACAATGAATATGACGCGATCATTTTAGCAGCAGCTGGCTTAAAAAGAATGGGATGGGCTGAAGAAAGCATTACAGAGTATATCGATGAAACAATCTGTGTTCCAGCAGTAGGTCAAGGTTCTCTTTCTATCGAATGTCGTGAAAATGATGCCGAAATCCGTGAACTATTAAATAGACTAAATGATGATTTAACATATACAACAGTAGAAGCTGAACGTGTATTTCTTCATAAAATGGAAGGTGGTTGCCAAGTTCCGATAGCAGGATTTGCAACGATCAACGAACAAAATGAAATCTCGTTAACAGCTTTAGTAGCAAAACCAGATGGATCAATCATTTTAAAAGAGACAGTTAAAGGTACTGATCCAACAGAAATTGGTGAAAAAGCTGCAAAACTATTAACTGAACGTGGAGCTAAGGATATTATTGATTCTGTAAAAGAGGCAGCGGATGAATAATTCCTTAAATGGAATAAACATTTTAGTGACAAGGGCAGAGCATCAAGCTGATGAATTTAATCATTTAATTCATCAGCTTGGTGGATGTCCTATTAATCTTCCACTTCAAAAAATTGTTAAAAGTAATATTTCAATCAATGAATTAGAATACTTAATTGATGAAACAGATTGGATCTTATTTACTAGCGTTAATTCGGTAAATTACTTTGTGCAATATATTACATATGAATTGAAAGTAAAAATGAATCAAAAAAAAATTGGTGCTGTTGGAGAGAAAACTAAAAGTCGATTAAATGAAGAAGGACTTCAAGTGAATTTTCTTCCAAGTCAATTTACTGGCAAAACATTTGCTTCTGAGTTAAGTTACATAGTAGAAAAAGGAACAAAATTTTTATTTATACGCGGTTCTTTAGCGAGTGATAATGTACCAAGCATACTTGAAAAAAATGGCAATCTAGTTAACTTACTAACTGTTTATGAAACGATTGCTAATGTAACGATAAAAGATGATCTAATTAAGTTACTAAAGAATGATAAGCTAGATGTGATTACTTTTTTGAATCCTTTTAGTGTAGAGCAGTTTTGTTTTTTAATTGAAAATATCATTTGTATGGAAGATTTAAAGAACATTAAAATCGCTTGTATTGGTGAAGTCACTGCACAAAAAGCTAAGGAAAAAGGCTTTAATAATATGATTGTTCCTGATAAATATACAATTGAATCTTTATTAAAAAAAATAGCTGATGATATTTAAAAATAATATCGTCCTATAGAAAAGAAGGAGAAAAAAATGACTTATTCAATTCCGTTTGATCGTCACCGTCGTTTAAGAAGTACACCAGCATTACGCTCAATGGTTAGAGAAAATCATTTGCATAAAGAAGATTTTATTTACCCACTTTTTGTTGTTGAAGGACAAGGCGTAAAAAATCCTATTAGTTCAATGCCAGGTGTATTTCAATTTTCTTTAGATGAATTAAGAAAAGAAATGGATGAAATTGTATCATTAGGTATAAAATCTGTTATTTTCTTTGGAATTCCTGATGTAAAAGACGCAGTAGGTTCAGAAGCTTACTGTGCTACTGGTATCGTCCAAAGAGCAATTTCTCAAACAAAAGAACAATATCCTGAAATGATTGTTATTGCAGATACATGTTTATGTGAGTATACAGACCATGGACATTGTGGAGTATTAGAAGATGGGTATGTTAATAATGATGAATCGTTAATACTATTAGCAAAAACAGCGGTAAGTCAAGCGCAAGCTGGTGCAGATATTATCGCTCCTTCAAACATGATGGATGGATTCGTAGCTACAATTCGTCATGCATTAGATGAAGCTGGATTTGATAATATTCCTATTATGTCTTATGCAGTGAAATACGCTTCTGGATTCTACGGTCCTTTCCGTGAAGCAGCTCAAAGTGCTCCAGGACAAGGTGATCGTAAAGCTTATCAAATGGATCCTGCAAATCGTTTAGAAGCATTCCGTGAAGCAGAATCAGATACAGTTGAAGGTGCAGATTTCTTAATTATTAAGCCAGCTCTTTCATATTTGGACATCATTCGTGACATCCGAAATAACTATCACCAACCAATCGTTGCTTATAATGTTAGCGGAGAATATGCAATGGTTAAAGCTGCTGCAATAAATGGTTGGATCGAGGAAGAAAAAGTTGTAATGGAAAAATTAATCAGTATGAAGCGCGCTGGTGCGGATATGATTATGACTTACCATGCTAAAGATGCTTGCAGATGGTTATCAGAAGGGAAGTAAGAATTTATGAGATCATATAACAAGTCTATTGAAGCTTTTGAAGAAGCGAAACAAGTACTTCCTGGTGGAGTAAACAGTCCAGTACGTGCATTTAAAAGTGTTAATATGTCACCTATTTTTATGAGCCATGGAAAAGGTTCAAAAATTTATGATATTGACGGTAATGAATATATTGATTATGTATTATCATGGGGACCGCTAATTTTAGGTCACTCAAATGAGCGAGTAGTAGAAGGCTTAAAACGTACTGCTGAAACTGGTACTAGCTTTGGAGCACCAACTTTAAAAGAAACAGAATTAGCTAAACTTGTGATTGAAAGAGTACCTTCGATTGAAGTTGTCCGAATGGTAAACTCAGGAACAGAAGCTACAATGAGTGCTTTACGTCTTGCACGTGGCTTTACTGGTCGTAACAAAATTTTAAAATTTGAAGGATGCTACCATGGTCATGGAGATTCTTTATTAATTAAAGCTGGTTCTGGTGTTGCTACACTTGGATTACCAGATAGCCCTGGTGTACCAGAAGGCGTTGCAGCTAATACAATCACTGTACCTTATAACGATTTAGAAAGTATAAGATATGCTTTTGAACAATATGGAGATGACCTAGCTGCAGTTATTGTTGAACCTGTTGCAGGAAACATGGGAGTTGTTCCACCAGTAGAAGGCTTCTTAGAAGGCTTAAGAGAAATTACTACTCAATATGGTACAATATTAATTTTTGATGAAGTAATGACTGGATTCCGTGTAGGATACAATTGTGCACAAGGTCATTTTGGTGTAACACCTGATCTTACTTGTCTAGGAAAAGTTATTGGTGGAGGTCTTCCAGTAGGTGCATATGGTGGTAAGGCTGAAATCATGAATCAAATCGCACCAAGTGGCCCAATTTACCAAGCGGGAACACTTTCAGGAAATCCTTTAGCGATGACGGCAGGATACGAAACATTAAGTCAGTTAACTGAAGAAGACTATGTAGAATTTAATCGTAAAGCTGATTTGTTAGAAGCTGGTTATAAAGCTGCAGCTGAAAAGTACAATATTCCACATTGTATTAATCGTGCAGGTTCAATGGTTGGATTCTTCTTCACAAACGAAAAAGTTGAAAATTACGAAGCTGCAAAAACGTCTAACTTAGAAATGTTTGCTAAGTACTATCAACTAATGGCTGAACAAGGTGTATTCTTACCACCTTCACAATTTGAAGGATTATTCCTATCAACATCACATACAGATGAAGATATTCAAAAAACGATTGCGGCTGCAGAATACGCATTTTCGCAATTAGTATAAAAAAGATTCGGTGTCCCTATTTTATAGGGGCATCTTTTTTTAGTTGGAATGTAAAGAGACAAAACGTAATAATATATACTGTTTTAACTCTTTGTTTCTAAATTTCTTAAACCTTACATTTAAGTTTTCTTATTCCTTAAACCCATGCATTTCTCTAGTCCCACACATGTTAAAACCATTCTTAAGAGAAATTAACAATCTTTTCTTCATAAATTTTTCGTTTCTTTCATAAAAATGTAATGTCATAGACCAAATTGGACGATGAGAGGAGGACATTAAGGTGTCTTCAGAAAATCAAACAAATATTCGCTTTTCATTGAAAGAAACTGTCTGGTTCCAAAAAGGACAGGAAGTTAAAGAGGTAAGATCACTCTCGTTAAATCCAGACATTACTATACAGCAATTTGATGAATATGTTCAAGTGAAGGGTGTCTTAACTTTAGAAGGGAATTACGCTCCTGATTTGGCAAATCAAGGTGATTATTATTCATTAAGAGAATTAGCTCCTTCTAGATTAGTTGAAAATGTAATCGTTCTTGAGGATGGAAGCTGTGATTTAAATCATCAGTTCCCTGTAGATATTTCGATTCCTTTAACAAGAATTACTGATTTAGAGAATCTATGTGTTACTGTAGAGACTTTTGATTATCAATTAGCAGAAAAAGGTAGCATTCAAATTGCTGCTGATTTATGTATTTCTGGTCTACATGATAATAATAGGGCAGTAGATACTTATCATGAACAAAGAGCCTATGAACAGTACAATAACTATGCATACGACAATGACTATCGTGCAAGTAACGAAGCATACGGCAATGACTATCGCCCAAGTAACGAAGCATATGGCAATGACTATCGCCCAAATAATGAAGCAGCATATGACAATGACTATCGCTCAAATAATGAAGCAGCATACGACAATGGCTATCGTGCAAGTAACGAAGCATATGAACATCAAGAAGATAGAGAACAAAATGAACAATTCCAGTTCTTTAATGAACCAGTGGCTGAGCAACAAACGAATGAACAAGATAATTTATACGGCAGTGATTGGATTCAATCTCTTGAAGAGGAAGAGGAGCAAGAAGAACAAGACAGCACATATCCAGGGCAGCCAACTTACTTAGAGGTTTTCCGCCCTGAAGAAGTAGCTGAAGGTGGAATTGAACAGAATGAAAATGATGCTGAACACTATTATGCAGAAGAAAATAATGATTACAATGCAGAAGAAGAAGAAGCTGATTTTGAAATTCAAGTTCAGTCTAATGAACAACAAGTAGATCAAGAAGAATTTGAAGAAGAAGTTCAAATGCAAGCTCAAGAAGAAGTTCAAGAAGAAGAACAGTTTGAGGAAGTATTTAGAGGCTTTAATATATCAGCAGAAGCAATCGAGCCACAAACTGAGTATGTTAAACCTGACTTCTTAATGAACGAACAAAATCATGAGCAAACAGTTCAAAGTGAAAATAATATCCAGCAATCTAATCAATTAAATACTGCCTATAATGAACGACCTAGCTTTTTAAATAATGATTTTAATGTGCACAATTATTTAAATAATACTTTAAATAGTCAACCTAACTTCTTAAATAATGATTATAGTAATTTGCAAAGCCAAGGCAATACTGAAAATAATGCACAAAAAGAAATAGAAAAATATGAAGAAGAATACAAACGGACATTGGAGCAAAGTTATCAACCATATGTTAACCAGCAATACCAACAAGCACCATTTGCATATAATCAAAATCAGCAGCCATTCTATCAAAATCCATATCCTCAAGCAAATCAAGAAAATTCTTACGCAAATCCAAATGATGTTCGTCAAACACCTCCTTATTACGCAGAATATTATCAAGCCCAAGTAGAGGCTGCGCCACCACCGGAGTTACCTAAAGTGGAGGTAAAGGCTGAAGCAGAAGAAGTGAAGGAAGTAAGAAGTGTTAAAAGTGACAATCTTCTTTCAAGCTTATTTACTGGTGAAGGAAGAGAAGAATCTTATTCTAAATTAAAATTATATTTAGCTCAAAATGGAGATACAATCGAATCCGTCGCTAAAAAATATAATTTACAAACCCAACAGTTAAATCGCGTTAATAATTTGAACGATGAATTCTTGTCGGAAGGGCAAATTATTTATATCCCTGTAGCTGCTATAAAACAATAATTATATGGTGAGAGCTTTGTATTAGTTAGATACTTGTCTACTAATACAAGGCTTTTACGCATTTAGAAAGTGAGAGTGACGCATCTTGTATTCAAAACCAAAAGATGAAATAAGCGTCATTTTAGCACAGTACCATATAGTACCAAACTATTTTGAAACGGTTGGAAAAGTAGTAAAAGTTTATACAAACCAAGGTGTCTTTGCACTAAAAGAAGCAAATGTAGATCGAGTTTATCGGAATAATTTGGTTGAAAATGTTCGTTCCTTACAAGATAAGGGCTTTCGTAGTGTTGTACCAATTTATCATACCCAAAATGGAGAATATATTGTTGAATTTAATACAAAGCATTACTACCTAATGCCCTGGATCGAAAGTGTTGATGCAAGATCAGATGAAAATCTACATTTTCAAAGAATGTTTACTTCTTTAGGCAAAATGCATGGCAGTACACAAAAGGAAAAAAAAGTTGATAAAGATCAATTACAAGTACACTATGATACATTAACTAAAAGGTGGAGCAAGGATAAAGATGTGCTAGAAAATTTTATTGAAGCTGCTGAAGGAAATTGGTATATGTCACCTTACGAACTAAGCTACTGCACGTACTTTCATAAAATATTAAGTGCACATCAATTCGCAAGAGGTCAATTAGATGAGTGGTTTAAAAAAATGAAGGATACTGAAAATACTAGGGTTGTAATGAACCATGGAAACTTGTCCATCTCACATTTTCTTGTAAATAAAAGAGGAGAAGGGGTTTTTATTAATCTAGAAAATGCACAAGAAACGACACCAATACAAGATCTAACAAACTACTATAAAGGTTCATTTAAAACGTATCCAATTCAACAGCCCGATCGTAATAATTGGCTTAAAATGTATGAAAAGAACTTTTCATTAAGAGAAGAAGAAAGATTGTTATTTTTAAGCTATATGGCATATCCAACTCAGTTTTCTTCCAAAATTAATAGCTACTTGAAGCGTTCTGATGGAAGCACTGAAAAAGATAATGTAAGAGATTTATTAAGTGCATACTGGCATATGATAAATATTGAATACTTTGTATCCAAAATACAAGAAGATGTAGAAGCGGCGAAGGCAATTGAAGATTTGTGAGACTTACCAATTATGATAAAAAAGAGGGGTTCCTAAAAAAGCGATACAACTTTTTTGGAAACCCTCTTTTTAAAGCTATTTATTTCACATGACGTTTAATCGCGTTTACTAAACTTTTGCGTACAAAATCCTTGTCCGTAATATGGTCTTTTGAGAAAGAAATTCTAACATTATTTTCATCAGATCCAAATAACTTTGAAAACTTGCCTTGAGTTACTTTTTGATTTTGATCAAGTTGTACAATTAAGTCTACTGTTTTGTCAAAACTTAAATAATTAACTTCAATCTCTTCTAATTTACCACGAAATTCGCCATTCATTGGATAAAATTCAAACTCTTGAATGATCTTTCCGTATTTCTTTTTGTTTTCACTATCTCTTAATACAAATCCTTCTTCTTGAAGTGCTTGGATTACTGTTTTTAAACCAATTGAAGGGATAACTTGAACGCCATCTGCATCGTATTGGTCAACAGCTTTTTCTATTTCTAAATGAGTTTTAATCCAAATATGGGATTTGTGTAGTGATACTGGAGTATTTTCAGATAAGGTGAAAAAGAAAGGAATAGTCACTTCTTCATTTGCATTTATTATACGATCAACTGATACGATAAATTTTTGTAAAGTACCATTCTTACTAACTGTTTTATCATTGGATTCAACTTTATATTCAGTCATTACATGTAAAAAGACGGAATCTAATTCTTGTTTTACTCTTCCACCTTTTATGTGTAATTCACCTTTTACTCTTTCTCCAGCTTGATATTCTGTTTTTTCAAGCATTGTATCTATTCTCGTTCCTCCAATTCCGAGTACACGAGCTAATGTATTTTTAAATAAACCCATGAATATCCCCCTAAAAAGTTATATCTACATACTATATCATTATCGCATAATTAAATAAGTACTAGTATACCAGAATGTTAAATAATCATTACAATTATTTTTCGTATTTTTTTTATGTATTAAAAAATGAGGTACTTTATTGACAACTACTGAATATTCTAGAAAGAAATTAGAAATACTGTTGACTAAGCTTAAGGAAATTTTGTAGACTATTACATATATTCATAATGAAATGCAATGATAGGGAAGAGTACAACGAACTAATTCTTCAGAGAGGAAACCATTTGGTGGGAGGTTTCTAGAAAATAGAGTTGGAATGTCGCCCTTGAGCAGTGGCTTCGAAAACTTTTTTGTGATTAGAAGTTACCGGATGATCCGTTATCTTTTTTAAGTGTGTCAGAGAAACACAAGTTTTTACTGACAAAAAAAGGTGGTACCGCGAATCCAACTCCATTCGTCCTTTTCAAGGATGAGTGGAGTTTTTTTATTTTTCAATAATTTTAGAGGAGATGATTCCGAATGGAAACAACACAAAAATCATTACCAACAAAGTATGATCCGAATTTAGTTGAAAAAGATCGTTACCAATTTTGGTTAGATGGGAAATTCTTTGAAGCACAAGTAGAATCGGAAAAGCCGAAATATACAATCGTAATTCCTCCACCAAACGTAACTGGAAAATTACACTTAGGTCATGCTTGGGATACAACTTTACAAGATATTTTAACTCGTACAAAACGTATGCAAGGATATGACGTATTATACTTACCTGGTATGGACCATGCTGGTATTGCTACTCAGGCTAAAGTAGAAGGCAAATTACGTGAAGAAGGCTTATCAAGATATGATTTAGGACGTGAAAAATTCCTAGAAAAAGCTTGGGAGTGGAAAGAAGAATATGCTTCACATATTCGTTCACAATGGGAAAAAATTGGTTTAGGCTTAGATTACTCACGCGAACGCTTCACACTAGATGAGGGTCTATCAGATGCGGTAAAAGAAGTATTCGTTAAGCTTTATAACAAAGGATTAATCTATCGTGGTGAATACATCATCAACTGGGATCCTGCGACAAAAACAGCTTTATCAGATATCGAAGTAATTTATAAGGATGTTCAAGGTGCATTCTATCACATGCAATATCCATTAACTGATGGTTCAGGAAAAATTCAAATTGCAACTACTCGACCTGAAACAATGCTTGGTGATACTGCAATTGCTGTACATCCAGAAGATGACCGTTACAAATCAATGATTGGTAAAACAGTAATGCTACCAATCGTAAATAGAGAGATTCCAATTATCGCCGATGATTATGTAGATATGGAATTTGGTACTGGGGTAGTAAAAATTACGCCTGCACATGATCCAAATGATTTTGAAGTTGGTAACCGTCATGACCTACCTCGCATTCTTGTAATGAATGAAGATGGTACGATGAATGAAAAAGCTGGAAAATACAATGGTATGGATCGCTTTGATTGCCGTAAACAAATCGTTAAAGATTTACAAGAGATGGGTGTTCTTGTTGAAATCGAAGAGCATATGCATTCTGTAGGTCATAGTGAACGTAGTGGCGCAGTTGTTGAGCCTTATTTATCAACTCAATGGTTCGTTAAAATGCAACCACTAGCAGATGCTGCAGTAGCATTACAAAACTCTGATGACAGCGTAAAATTTGTACCAGATCGTTTTGAAAAAACTTACCTACGTTGGATGGAAAATATCCGTGACTGGTGTATCTCTCGTCAATTATGGTGGGGACATCGTATTCCAGCTTGGTACCATAAAGAAACTGGTGAAATTTATGTAAACCAAGAGCCACCAGCTGATATTGAAAATTGGAATCAAGATAATGACGTATTAGATACTTGGTTCAGTTCAGCATTATGGCCATTCTCAACATTAGGTTGGCCAAACGAAGAAAGCAAGGATTTCCAAGCTTACTTCCCAACAAATGTATTAGTAACAGGTTATGATATTATTTTCTTCTGGGTTTCACGTATGATCTTCCAAGGGATTGAATTTACTGGTAAACGCCCATTTAACGATGTATTAATTCATGGATTAGTACGTGACGAACAAGGACGTAAGATGAGTAAATCCCTAGGTAATGGTGTTGACCCGATGGATGTTATCGAGAAATACGGGGCAGACTCATTACGTTATTTCTTAACAACAGGAAGTTCTCCAGGTCAAGATTTACGTTTCAGTATTGAAAAAGTTGAAGCTACTTGGAACTTTGTAAACAAAATTTGGAATGCCTCTCGTTTTGCATTAATGAATATGGAAGGCTTCACATATGAAAATATTGATTTAACGAAAGAAAAGTCTGTTGCTGATGAATGGATTTTAACTCGCTTAAATGAAACAATTGAAAGTGTTACATCTTTAATCGATCGCTATGAATTTGGTGAAGTTGGCCGTGTACTTTATAACTTCATTTGGGATGATGTTTGTGACTGGTATATTGAAATGGCGAAAATTCCTTTATACGGTGACAATGAAGATGCAAAAAATATGACTCGTTCAGTTCTAGCACATGTGTTAGAAAGTACGATGAAACTTTTACATCCATTTATGCCATTCGTAACAGAAGAAATTTGGCAATCTCTACCTCACCAAGGAGAATCTATTACAGTATCTGCTTGGCCGACAGTTAAAGAGGAATTAACGAATAAAGAAGCTTCTGAAACGATGAAAATATTAGTTGAACTAATTCGTTCAGTACGTAATATTCGTGCAGAAGTAAACACACCAATGAGCAAAAAAGTTCAGCTAATGATTTCTGCTAAGGACGAAACGATTGCAGCGGCATTAGAAGCAAATCGTTCTTATATTGAACGCTTCTGTAATCCGGAAGAGTTAACAATTTCTACTAATTTAACGGCTCCAGAAAAAAGCATGTCAGCTGTTATTAGTGGAGCTGAGCTTTATCTTCCTCTTGAAGGATTAATCAATCTAGATGAAGAGAAAAAACGTTTAGAAAAAGAATTAGAAAAATGGACTAGTGAAGTTGAACGAGTTCAAAAGAAATTAAGTAACCAAGGATTCGTAGCGAAAGCTCCTGCAGCGGTAATTGATGAAGAGCGTCGTAAAGAAAAAGATTATCTTGAAAAACAAGAATCTGTAAGAGCTCGAATTGCAGAATTAAGCAAATAATAACATTGTAATGGGCTGTTATAAAAATTAGAAAGTTAAAACGACGAATTGAGTTTAATGATTCGTCGTTTTTTACTATAAAGGTGGGGGTAAGATGGTTAGTACATATGAAGAAGCACTGAAATGGATGCATAACAGAACAAAGTTTGGAATTGTACCTGGGTTACAGCGAATGGAAGAAATGCTCGTTCGACTAGGTAATCCACATCTTAACGTAAAAGCAATTCATGTAGCAGGTACAAACGGGAAAGGTTCCACAATCACATTTTTGCAAAGTATATTATTAGACGCAGGGTATACTGTAGGAGCTTTTACATCACCATATATATTAGATTATCGTGAACAAATTATGTTTTGTGGAGAAATGATTAGTGAGGATGAGTTTATTCATTTAGTAAATTGCATGATTCCTGTAGTTGAAGAAGTTGAACAATTGCCATGTGGTGCTCCAACTGAATTTGAGATTATTACAACAATGGCATTTTACTTTTTTGGTAAGGTAAAAGAAAACGATATTTTTATCGTTGAGGCAGGCTTAGGTGGATTAGAGGATTGTACAAACGTAGTAACCCCTTTAATTAGTATCATTACAAGTATCGGTCACGATCACCAACAAATTCTCGGTGAAACATTAGAAGAAATTACTAAGCATAAAGCCGGAATTATTAAAAAAGGGATTCCGATTGTTACTGCAGAGTTAAAAGAAGAAGCATTAAATATTATCCGTGATAAAGCGAAAACAAGTGAAGCTGATTATTTCGAATATGGAAAACATTTCTTTACTTCCTCAATGAAAGATCAACAGACTGAACAATTTTGTTACGAAGGGTTTGGCAATGCAATTGAAAATATCGAGTTATCAATGCTTGGCCAACACCAAATTAGGAATGCTTCATGTGCTATTACAGCAATTCAGCTATTACAAAAACATTATGGAATGAGAATTAGTGAACCTACTATCAAACATGGATTAAAAATAGCTCAAAAAGCCGGAAGATTAGAAAAAATAGTTTCTAGTCCGGTTATTTATATTGATGGTGCTCATAATGTTGAAGGAATAAAAAATCTAGTGGAAACGATGAATGTTCATTTTAAAGATAAGGAAATAAAAATTTTATTTTCAGCTTTAAAAGATAAAAATGTTGAGGAAATGGCAAAAGAATTACGAGAAATGACAAATAATATTGTAATGACAACTTTTGATTTTCCTAGAGCGATGAATAGAGATGAATTAATCTCTAATGCTAATAGTCTAAATATAAATTACGAATGCAATTTACAGACTGCAATAGACGAGAATGTAAAGAATACTCGAGAAAACGAAATATTATTAATAACGGGTTCGTTATATTTTATCTCAGTCGTAAGAAGTTATTTAATAAAAAAATACGTCTAGATTAGTAAAGGAGGGCTACCATTCATGCTTAGTAAGAAAAGTAATAGGTTTATATGGATTACATGGATTGTAATTATGCCTATCATTTTTTATTATGCTTATATGGTTAGCCCTCTTAAACACATCGAACGTTCTAATTTTTTGATTATAATAGCTCTTTTTTTAATTGTTTCAAATATGCCGATAAAAATAAATGACGCTACTTTCTCATTTATTTTCGGAATCTCGATTTTAGTTTTTTTATCGTATGGATTATTTGCAGAGCTATTAATAAGTCAATTAGCTTATGCCATTTTATATATTAGATTGAGTATTACTAAAAAAACTCTTTATCGTATGCCACTTAATTCGATGATGTTTGCACTATGTTCAATTGGAAGTGCATTATTTTATGATTTAGCAGGAGGAAAAATTACTCCTACTGGTACGAAGGAAATTGTAAGTTGTATTTTTCCAGTTTTCATATACACGATTGCATCATTTTGGATTAATCAAATCGTTATTTATTTTGTAACAATTAATTTATATAAAATAGACACTAAATTATTTAATAGAGAATTTAAGTGGGATTTATTTATAAATCTACTAATGTTCCCAATTGGAATTAGTCTATACTTAATGCTTGAAACTAGGGGATATATTACTCTATTTTATATTTCTATTTACTATATAATCTTAATGATTATTTTAAATACTTTGTCATCAACCTTAAATATGAATAAATATTTAAAGAAGACGATGAGAATAAGTCAAAAACTGTCTCAAAAAATGGAAGAAGATGATGTAATAGACGAGTTTTTTGAACAATTAAGCACAATAATTCCTATTTCTAATGGGAATTTATTTTTAGTTGAAGATTCTTCACTCAAATTAAAAAGGTATTTTCAAAATAAGTTTGATGAAAAAAGATTTAGTTGTCCTTACTTTGATACACTTGAAGGCTCGATAACTGAGAAAGTGTATTATGAAAAAATAAGATATAATTTTAATAGGCGAACACAATGGATAACAAATGATCTTTTAAACTGTATTGATGCTGAAAGCTTATTATCAATTCCAATCATAAAGAATCAAGAAGTAGTTGGTGTACTAACAATTGCATCAGAACAAAAAAATGCCTATAAAAAATACCAAATCGTAATGATCGAAATTTTAGCACTATATCTTGCAATTGCGATTGAGAATACGAGGTATTACTTAGAAACAAAAACTAGAAGCGAAACAGACTCTTTAACTGGCATTTATAATTTTGAATATCTCGAATCTAAAATAAAAGATGAATTTGTCCGTTTGAATTCTTCCAAAATTAAGTCAATTTCATTATTATTAATAGATCTAGATTATTTTAAAAGAATAAATGACCAATATGGTCATCAAGCAGGTAATGAAGTTCTATTCGAAGTTGCACAAAGAATTAAAAAGATAGTAGGCCATAATGGATTAGTTGCGCGTTTTGGTGGTGAAGAATTTTCAGTATTGACGGTTAATAATAACGAAGGTGAAACATATGATTTAGCCGAGAAAATAAGAAAATCACTTCAAAATATTCCATTTAGTATAACAAACTATCTGACTAATGATCATCAACAAATTAAATTAACTGTCACGGCGAGTATTGGAGCAGCAGTTGCACCATTTGTAGCAGAAGAGCCAGCTGACTTAATTCGTTGCGCAGACAGAGCTATGTATTCAAAAGCAAAAAATGCAGGAAGAAATAAAGTAGCAATCTATCGTAAATGACCACCGAGGAATAGACTTCGGTGGTCTATTTATTTTTATAGAAAAGGCAGGATTTGCAGGCTTTTTGTAATTTTTTGTTGCACGATACATGGTTGTCCTCGACAAATGTCGGCGAGTTTTTTTGGAATTATATGTTAGTATTTTTTTACGTTTTAAAATAAAGTATTAGGAGGATTCATATGGACAAGTCCTCAAAGATATCGATTAAAATCAATGGTGAGGAAAAAAAATTTGCGGAAGGTGCTGTCACACCTAACGAAAATCAGGTGGAAAAAGATGGAGAATTCGGTTGGGTTTTACCTACTCCAGATGGATTAGGTAAAAAAGTAATTGTTTTGGATGATGTTAAAAAGAAGAAGAAGATGAAACCAGTTGAGAAGGTCAAGACGAAAAAGTCGAAAAAGAAGGCTTCTTTTTTCGTGAAAAAATCACCTTCAAAAAGTATTATTATTTCAATTATTGGTGCAAGTCTAATAGGATTATGCTTTGGATTTGTTTTTTTAGGTATTTTTAAACAAGCAAAACCAGATGCAACTACTCCAACAAGCATTATTGAAAAAGTTGCCGGTACAACTACTCAGGTGGAAACAAATATCCCAACTGTGAAATTTGATTTGGCACAAGTAGGGATGTATAAAACGATGGCAGCTGCAAAGAAAAATGAAAAAGAAGTTTCAAAATTAGGTTATAAACCTGTTATTTATGAAAAGAATAATGCTTTATTTGTTGTTATTGCATTGAGTGGGAAAGAAAGTACATTTTTAGCAGATGAGGTAAAGACAAAACTTAATAGCGCGTATTTAAAAGAAGAAACAATTGCTGGACAAACTTATAAAGGTCCTAAACAATCCGTTGATATGTATAAGGCAGAAGTTGAAACATTTAATTTTATGCTATCATATTTAACAGATCAGAATTTTAATAATGCGAAGCAACTAGAACAAATAACTTCAACGATGCTAATTTTGAGCAAGCAAAAAGTCTATATCAAAAATAAGCAATTATTAAAGGGGCTTAAATATCTACAAAATATCGAAAAAGTCTTGTCCTCAAATAACAAGCAAAGTTTAAATAAGACGACTGAAGCAATTCAAGATAATCTATTATCATTATTTAAAATATTAAAAGAACAAAAAAATACACTGACAAATTAATTTTTGTTAGTGTATTTTTTATTACAAGTTGAATTAAAAGAAATACTATTTTAGTTAAAAACTTCTTACTGCAATATAATTTTAATTAAATTTAATGCTAATTTTACATAGAAAACATAGGAATTATGCAATAAAACATTTAAAAATGAAATTTTAATATTAGGGTATTTTAATACATAACAAAACTTTCATTAATATTACATTTTAGTAACGAATAGGCAACGGAAAGTGTTTTTTGCTAATTTGTGTTATAGTGATTATCTGGGTAGGATAGTCTTGTATCCTTCCTTTTAAAATTAAATAATAGGTGAATGAAATGAAAAAACTTATATTGGCCTCTGCATCTCCTCGACGAAAAGAACTTCTTAGTATGTTAAATATCCCTTTTATCATTGAAACTAGTGATGTTGAAGAAGTAATGGAGCAGAACTTGTCGTCTTCAGAGATTGTATTAAAATTGGCGGAAGAAAAGGCAACAGATGTATCAACTAAATTTACAAATGCTGTTATAATCGGTGCTGATACAATCGTTACTTATAAAGACAAAAAACTAGGTAAGCCTACGTCAAAAGAAGATGCTTTTGCGATGTTAAAAATGCTATCAGGAAATACACATGAGGTTTATACTGGTGTTTCAATTATAAATGAAGGTATAAATAGTAGTTTTTATCAATGTACAAAAATTACTTTCAGTGAGCTTAGTGATCAAGAAATAATTGATTATATCAATACAAATGAACCGATGGATAAAGCTGGCGCTTACGGCATTCAAGGATATGGTGGTACATTCGTAGAGAAAATAGACGGCGACTATTACTCTGTTGTAGGACTTCCGATCAATAAGGTTAAGAAAAAACTTAAGGAATTAAATTTTTAACTATTGATTTGAGGTGGTACCATGTCAAATTCGCTTCTCATTAGAGATTTTCCGAAAGATGAGCGGCCTAGAGAGAGATTGTTGAAATTTGGTCCAGGTAGTTTGACAAACCAAGAATTATTGGCAATTTTGTTAAGAACTGGAACAAAAAATGAATCGGTTTTAAACGTTTCGAACGAACTTTTATTAAAATTTGATGGACTAAGATTATTAATGAACGCGTCTGTAGAAGAAATTTCTAATATTAAAGGAATCGGTGAAGCGAAAGCTGTTCAATTAATTGCTGCCTTTGAGTTAGGAAAAAGAATAAATAGACTTCAATACGACGAAAGATTTATGATAAAAAGTCCAGATGATTGTGCTAAATTTATGATGGATGAAATGAGATTTCTTGAACAAGAGCATTTTGTATGTTTATACTTAAATACGAAAAATCAAGTTATTGCCCGCGAAACAATTTTTAAGGGGAGTTTAAATGCTTCAATTGTTCATCCACGCGAAATATTTAAAGAAGCATTCCGAAGATCAGCAAGCTCGATTATTTGTCTACACAATCATCCAAGTGGGGATCCAACTCCAAGTAGAGAAGATATTGAAGTGACCAAACGATTAGTCGAATGTGGAAAAATAATTGGAATTGAATTACTAGACCACATCATAATTGGTGAACATAAGTATGTCAGTTTAAAAGAAAAAGGTTGCTTTTAAGGGTGTTCATTAGTGGCTAATTGTTTTATAATGTAAGTTATGGATAAAAACCTGTTATTTACTAACGATAAGAAAATATAGTATAGATACTTTAAATATGAATTTAAGTTGTACGTTTTAGAAAGGAAGATACATATGTTTGGATTAGGCGGATTTACACGAGATTTAGGAATAGACTTAGGTACTGCAAATACTTTAGTCTTTGTAAAAGGAAAAGGAATTGTGGTTAGAGAACCATCTGTTGTTGCTTTAAAGACAGATACAAAACAAATTGTTGCTGTAGGTAATTCAGCAAAACTTATGATTGGTCGTACTCCAGGAAATGTTGTTGCAACTAGACCAATGAAAGATGGGGTAATTGCTGATTTTGAAACAACAGCAACGATGATGAAACACTATATTGATCAAGCTCAAAAGAGTAACGGATTTTTCTCACGTAAACCTTATGTAATGGTTTGTGTACCTTCAGGTATTACTGCTGTTGAAAAAAGAGCTGTTATTGATGCGACTAGACAAGCTGGTGCACGTGATGCATTCTTAATTGAAGAACCTTTTGCTGCTGCAATTGGAGCTAATTTACCAGTTATGGAACCGACTGGAAGTATGGTTGTTGATATTGGTGGAGGAACAACTGAAGTTGCAATTATTTCACTTGGTGGAATTGTTACAAGTCAGTCAATCCGTACTGCCGGTGATGATATGGACGAAGCGATCATTCAATATATTAAAAAGAACTATAACTTATCAATCGGTGAACGAACTGCCGAGCAATTAAAGCTTGAAATTGGTTCTGCTATCAATACTGATACAGATGAAAAAATGGATATTCGTGGTCGAGACTTAATTTCAGGTTTACCTAAAACAATTACGATTCATGGAGAAGAAGTTGCGGCTGCATTAAGCGATACAGTTGATGCAATTGTTGAATCTGTGAAAAATACTTTAGAGAAAACTCCACCTGAACTAGCAGCTGATATTATTGATCGTGGAATTGTTTTAACAGGTGGCGGAGCACTTCTTCGTAATCTTGATAAAGTAATTGCACAAGAAACAAATATGCCTGTAATTGTTGCGGAAGACCCTCTTGATTGTGTAGCAATGGGTACAGGTAAAGCATTAGACAATATCGATATATTCAAAAAGAATTTTACTTCAAATTCATATCGATAAATTTTTAGTGGCAGTGTTAAAAAATTCGCTAGTTTTCTAAAAGAAATAGCTCCTAAAGAAAGTTCTTTAATAAGAAGATTAGCAAAAAATGTGTAATCCTCACTAGTATTAGTGAGGATTACACGCATGAATACATTGGAATAAAAGTTGAAATGTTATAAGAGGGTGTAAGAATGCCACAATTTTTTCAAAATAAACGTTTAATGATTGTCCTAGCTGCTATTATCTTACTAGTGGCACTTTTAGGCTATTCTTTAAGAAGTAACAGAAACCTTTCAATTCCCGAGCAGTTTATTAAAGATACAGTAAGTTTGACTGAAAAAGTATTTAATAAACCCGCACAACTTATTGCGGGTTTCTTTAATAATATTGCGGATTTAAAAGATACATACGATGAAAATAAAGTGTTGAAAAGTAAACTTGATAAGTATGTTGAATTATCTGTACATGAGAAGGCTTTAGAAAAAGAAAATAAAGAATTAAAAGACATGATGGGAATTGACAAAAGTCTAAGCGATTATGATACATTTCAAGCTACTGTAACGATTAGAGATCCTGATAAATGGCAACAAATAATAACAATTGATAAAGGATCGTTAAGCGGAATAGAAAAAGAAATGGCTGTTATTACTGCAAAAGGCTTAATAGGAAAAGTGAAGAATGTTTCTAAATTTTCATCAACTGTACAATTATTAAGTTCTTCAGATCGAACGAATCGAATTTCTGCTAAAATCCAAGACAAAAACACGGTTTTTGGTTTGATTGAAGGTTATGATGTTGAGAAACAGGCTTTATTATTCAAACGAATTCCTTCAACTGCAAAAGTAAAAAAAGGACAAACAGTCGTGACTTCGGGTCTAGGTGGTGTTTTTCCGGCTAATTTAGTAATAGGAAAAGTTGAAGAGGTTGTTCCTGATGAACATGGGCTAACACAAACAGCGTATATCAAGCCACAAGCGGATTTTAATGATATTGATCACGTACTTGCTGTTAAACGTTCAATCGATCAGCCAAAGAAAGGAGAGTAGGGAGTAAATGAGTAAGTATGGTTTACCTCTGCTTTTATCACTTCTTTTTATATTAGAAAATATTTATGTTTCAACTGTATCGCCAAATATTCTTGGTCACGATGCGACAGTTGTTCCACATTTTTTATTTTTTGGATTATTATTTATGACGTTATATTATAATCCGAAAAAAGCACTGATTTATGGTGTTATCTTTGGATTTGTTTATGATATTGTTTATACAGAGGTTATTGGTATTTATTTGGCTGCTTTTCCTTTATTTATTTTCTTAATAAGTCAAGCGATGAAAATACTATACGCGAATTTATTCGTTCGAAGTATTCTTGTTTTAATATGGACTGCAGCATTAGAATATTTAGTATACGGGTTAAATGCTTTATTCGGATTTACAAATATGAATAATACATACTTTATGAATCATCGATTATTTCCGACATTATTACTGAATGCACTATTTATATTAATTTTTGCTTATCCTTTCTCATCATTATTAAGAACGATTCGTGAAAATAATGAGGAAAAATAAAGGATTTTTCGGGTGCATGTCGAATTATACAATCGGGGTGAACACTTATCATGGAACAGAGGCAACAATATGTTACAATTAAAGGAACGAAAGATGGTCTAACACTGCACCTCGATGATACATGTTCTTTTCAGATTTTAGTAGATGAAATTGAAGAAAGACTGTCTACCCACTTGTTTGAGAGCAATGATCGTCCCTTACTTGCAGTTCGTTTAAAAATAGGAAATCGTTTTTTATCTCCCGAACAAGATGAAATAATTCGTTCAATTGTTCGTAAAAAGAATAATCTTGTTGTCGAGACAATCGAAAGTAATGTTATTTCGAAGCAAGATGCTATTGAATGGATGAAAAGGGAGGAAATTGTACCTATTTGTAGAATGGTAAGATCCGGTCAGATTCTCCAAGTGAAAGGTGATTTACTGTTAATCGGTGATGTTAACCCAGGTGGAACTGTTATTGCGGGTGGAAATATCTTTATTATGGGTGCTCTAAGAGGTACTGCTCATGCCGGTTTTAATGGTAATAAGGAGGCAGTCATTGCGGCATCAATAATGAGGCCAATGCAGTTGAGAATTTGCAGCATAATGAACAGAGCACCGGATCATTATGGTGATGAAGGCAATGAAATGGAATGTGCTTATATAAATGAAGACGGCCAAATCATTGTCGATCGCATACAATTTCTGACTCATCTTAGACCTAGTTTGACAAGGTTAGAAAGGGGCATGATGTAACTGTGGGAGAGGCTATAGTAATTACATCTGGTAAAGGTGGAGTTGGTAAAACAACAACATCAGCAAATTTGGGAACAGCTTTAGCAATGTTTGGTAAAAAAGTGTGTTTAATTGACACTGATATAGGCCTACGTAACTTAGATGTTGTAATGGGTTTAGAAAATCGTATTGTCTATGATTTAGTAGACGTTGTTGAAGGCCGCTGTAAAACGCACCAGGCACTAATAAAAGATAAGCGCTTTGAATGCTTATACTTATTACCTGCTGCTCAAACAAGTGATAAAACTGCTGTTTCTCCTGAACAAATGAAAGAGCTAGTTGATGAATTGAAAAAAGACTATGATTATATATTAATAGACTGCCCTGCTGGTATTGAACAAGGATATAAAAATGCAGTAGCAGGTGCGGATAAAGCGATTGTTGTCACGACGCCAGAAGTTTCTTCAATTCGTGATGCAGATCGTATTATAGGATTATTAGATCAAGAGGATATTGAACCTCCAAAACTAGTAATCAACCGTATTAGAAGCCACATGATGGAAAATAAAGATAGTTTAGATGTTGATGATATTACATCAATGTTAGCTGTCGATTTAATCGGTATTGTCCAAGATGATGAAAACGTTCTTAAGGCAACTAATAGTGGTGAACCTGTTGCAATGAATCCAAATTCAAAAGCTTCAATTGCATATAGAAATATCGCAAGAAGAGTGCTAGGTGAGTCGGTACCATTGCAATCATTAGAAACAGATAAGAGTATTTTCTTTAAAGTAAAAAAATTATTTGGTATTCGATAACACTTCGTAAACATGCGAAGTGTTTTTCTTTTTTTTAGCCCTTACCGACTAAGAAATTATGCTTTTACGCCTTGGATTACTTTTCAAATTATCTACTCATAAGTTGTCCTATCGACTCATATAAATGAATTAATAAGATTACGAGGAGAGGTGACACACACTTTGAGTAAGCGCGTAGACGATATAAGAAAGCGGATCGCTAAACGGCGAGAACAAGAGGAAAAATGGGGAAATCAGAATCAAATGATGAACAAATTTCCGGTAAAGGAAGTACAAAATGCTGAGGGCGGATACACTTACACTTATGATGATTTGGTAGAAGAGCAAGGGAAAAAGATAATGACAAACTCGAACTTTATGTTTAGGAGTTTGTTAGCTGCGATTATAGTACTTGCTTTAGCAATCATTTTAAAAAGTAGCTCACCTATTGCCTCTCAGGTTCGGCAAGGTCTTTCACAAGTTTATAATAGTGAATTTCAATTTGCTTCACTACAAAAGTGGTACGAAGATCGTTTTGGAACTCCACTAGCTTTTTTACCCCAATTAAATGATAAAAAAGAAAATGTTGGTAGTGATAATTACGCTGTTCCCGCTAGTGGGAAAGTACTACAAAGTTTTAAAACGGATGGTCAAGGAATATTAATTCAAACAGAAGCAAATCAAAAGGTAGATTCAATTAAAAAAGGTCGGGTTATATTTGTAGGAAAGAAAGATAATTTAGGAAATACAGTTATCATTCAACATGCAGATGGCTCAGAATCATGGTACGGAAAGTTGGGCTCCACAAATGTAAAAGTTTATGATGAAGTAGATAGTAAAAAAGTGATCGGAACGGTATCTACTAATGATGATGGGAATCTAGGAACTTATTACTTTGCAATTAAAATGGGGGAAAAATTTATTGATCCGAAACAGGTGATTCCATTTGAATAAATGGCTTGCTCTTCCATCTAAAATTTCAGTTCATCCACTCTATTTATTAATAGCATGTATTGGAATTTTGACCGCAAACTTTTGGTCCGTATTGTTTGTTTCGATTATTATTTTCTGTCATGAATTAGGACACGCAATAGCAGCTACTTCATTTAATTGGCGGATTAACAAAATTACACTTCTTCCCTTTGGAGGTGTCGTCGATCTAGATGAACACGGAAATAGACCAACCTACGAGGAATTTATTGTTACAATCGCTGGACCTATTCAACATTTAACGTTATATATTATTGCTAACATACTTTTTCAAATGAATTTTCTGCCTGAAAATTTATATAATCTTTTTATTAATTTTAATGTTAGTATTCTTTGTTTTAATTTATTACCAATTTGGCCATTGGACGGTGGAAAATTAATCAATCAGTTATTTTCATTAATTTTTCCATTCGTAAAAGCTCATCTATATAGTTTATACTCTTCATTTGTCTTTTTAGTTTTAAGTTCAATCATTACAATTTTAATACAACCAATGAATATTACAATATGGGTTTGTCTATTATTTTTAATTGTTTCTTTATGGGGAGAATGGAAAAATAGGCATTTTGTAGTTATTCGTTTTTTAATGGAACGATTTTATGGAAACAAACCATATATCCAAAAAATTAAATCAATTTCCTTAAATAAAGAAACAAAATTATTTCAAGTCTTTTCTAATTTTCAAAAAGGCTATAAATACAATGTGGTTTTTACATTAGATAGAAAGAACCAACAAATGCTAGATGAAAATGAATTATTACATGCGTACTTTACCGAGAAGAAAGCAACTTATTCGCTTGAAGAACTGATCAGTTAGTTATAGACTCTTGGCACAATTACTATTTCCTAAAAGATAAGTTTAAACAAAAAAGATGGTCTCTACGTGAGGCCATTTTTTTATATAGCTAAACATACCAAGAAGGGTCTTTTGGAATATAATCATAATAATACAGTATAGAATCTATTCTTTTTTGATTTTTTATATCATTTGAAACTCTTCTTCCCCATTCATCGTCTTCTCCAAAACTGATATTGAGAAATTTATGTGAAGATGCGATCTGTTTAGAATAGCACATTAAATGATTAGGTTTCCGGTAATAATAATTGTCATCTTCCCCATGTTCAAACTCTTTCCCATATTTACAAATCTTTGAATATTGGTTGTTAAAATTTACTAAAACATCAAAAACGATACAATCTACCTTTGGTGTTTCACAAATTGCTTGGCATAATAATTCTATATAATTTGATGCAATACGATCATCATCATCGATAAATACTACGTATTCTCCTTTTGCCTGCTCGATTAAAACATTTCTTTTTTCTCCAGTAGTTCTTTTTTTATTTTCTAAAAGAACCAATATTTCAACAGGATATGGTTTACACTGATTTTCCAATTCGTCAACAATACGCTTCAAATAGTCCATTCTTTCAGGTACAGTTGGAATAAGAATTGAAAGAACAATATTCATTTAATCACTCCAATTCTTGTTAAGTTTAGGAATTCAAAATTAAAATATGACTTCAGTTATATAGAAATATAATATTCAATTTTTAATATTCATGTGAGTAGACAATTTGGAATATATTAACTAGCTTTTTTCTATTTAAATGAATAAAATGATAGATACTATACATAGTTAGGAAGATGAGTTTGAAGAAAGTTATTATGAATGTTAAACATTCAGAGAAGAGAATTGCTGTAATTGAGGATGACCAGCTAGTAGAATGGTTTTCATCAGCAGATAAGAATACACATGTAGGAAATATATATATAGGGCAAGTCCAAGAAGTAATGCCAAAATTGAATGCCATTTTTGTAAATATAGGCTTAAATAAAAACGGTTTTTTGCGATTTGAAGATACAATTGAAGGTATGGAATCTGACATAAAGATCGAATCCGTAATTAGACAAAAATTCCACAAAGGTCAATATATTTTAGTTCAAGTCATTAAGGATGCATTTGATGAGAAGGGTCCAAAGTTAACTAATAATATAGAGATTTCAGGTGATTATGTAGTTTATTTTCCACTTACAAAACAAGTAGCAGTTTCAAATAAGATCAAAAAAGAATCAAAACGAAATAAATTATATTCGTTAGGTAGAGAGTATACAAATGAACATGACGGAGTGATTTTCAGATCTTCTTGTGATAATGCAATAACGGATGAAATATTAAGCGAACTGAAAGCTTTTCAGTCATTATATGAGTCACTAAAAAGCCAAGATTATAAAAAAATTTCTTGTGTATGGGAAGCAAATTCGCTATTTACAAAATTTTTTAAACTGCATCCTAAAGATACGATATGTGAATTGATAATTGATGATCTAGTCTCTTACCAAAATTATTTGCCAGCCGAAATACAAGTTACAAGTTATAGAGGGATCGAAAATATATTCGAGGCATTCAAGATTGAGGATCAAATCGAAAAATCATTTAAACAAATAGTCTGGTTAAAGAATGGCTCCTTTCTAATAATAGAACAAACAGAAGCAATGACAGTTATTGATGTTAATACCGGTAAGTTTGGTGGGAAAAATGATCGGGAAGATACTGTATACAAAACGAATCAGCTTGCTGCGATTGAAATTGCTCGCCAATTAAGACTTCGAGATATTGGCGGAATGATTATTATTGATTTTATAAATATGAAAACTACCGAGAAACAAAAAAGTATTTTTGATCTACTAAAGGAATCTTTTAAAGGTGATCGAGCATATACGAAGCTATTTGGATTTACTGACCTCGGCTTATTTGAGCTCACTCGAAAGAGAACGGCACATTCACATATTGAAGCAACACATCAGAAATGTCCTGTGTGTAACGGAAGTGGACTTGTGAAAAATACAGTACAGACTGTTTTTGAACTAGAAAGAGCACTTTGGGAACTTTCAGCAAACGATGTAGAGGCAATACTTGTTGAATGTAACGAAGAAGTTGCAAATGCGTTGAATGGAGAGCAAAATAATCATATTCAAAGACTAGAAAAAGCAATGTTTCTAAAGATATTTTTAAAGATTAGTTCTTCTAAAACACCATTTTACGAAATTGTTAGAACAGGTACGACCAATGAAATGAAGCTTTATTTAGAAGCAGCTAATAGTTAAAGAAGTTATTGACATTCGACATGCATCATGGTAACATCATAATGTTATTGTTTGTAGCGCACCCGTGCTACAACCGCTCATTGTGGGTATTAAATTGCTTTATAGCATGCCTACTTTTGGCGAGTCTTAGACTATTGAGGAGGTGCAATTATGTACGCAATTATTGAAACTGGTGGTAAACAAATCAAAGTTGAAGAAGGTCAAGTAATCTACATCGAAAAACTTGATACTAACGCAGGTGAAACTGTAACATTCGACAAAGTTTTATTCGTAGGTGGCGAAAACATCAAAGTTGGTAGCCCAACTGTTGAAGGAGCTACTGTAACTGCAAAAGTTGAAAAGAACGGTAAAGCTAAAAAGATTCTTGTATTCAAATACAAATCTAAAAAGAACTACCGTCGTAAGCAAGGTCATCGTCAACCTTACACTAAAGTTGTTATCGAAAAAATCAACGCTTAATTTTAAGTGATGACTAAAATAACAATTGAACGTTTAAAAGATGGACGTATAGGGTCCTTTAAAATAAGTGGACATGCATTTTTTGCTGATTCTGGTACTGACATTGTCTGTGCGGGTATTTCAGCAGTTTCGATTGGAACTATTAATGCATTGGAAGCAATTTGTCATATAGCTTCTGAATTAAATACGGTTATTGATGAAAAGAGAGCAATCTTGAAGTATCAATTACCAATTGATTTAAACGATGAAAATATGCAAAAAGCGCAACTTATCCTTGAAGCGATGATCGTATCTTTACAAACTATCGCTGCAAGTTACGGTGACTTTGTCACTATAAACGAGTAAAACAGGAGGTGTAACCATGTTAAAATTAAATCTTCAGTTATTTGCTTCTAAAAAGGGAGTAGGTTCTACAAAAAACGGTCGTGACTCAATGTCAAAACGTCTTGGCGCTAAACGTGCTGATGGACAATTCGTAACTGGTGGTTCAATTCTTTACCGTCAACGCGGCACTAAGATTTATCCAGGTGTAAACGTTGGTCGTGGTGGAGATGACACATTATTTGCGAAGGTTGATGGCGTAGTTAAATTCGAACGTTTAGGCCGTGACCGCAAACAAGTAAGTGTATACCCTGTAGCTCAAGAAGCTTAAGAAACTAACTTAGAAACTCTAACCTTTTAGGTTAGAGTTTTTCTTTACACAAGAAATTTTAATTTCTTAATTTCTAATAAATTGCTTTTCAACTTCAAAAAGAGTTGATCACAGCAACCTCTCAAACAATATGCTCCGAGACTCGGCATTGTACTGGTTAAAAACTAGTTTGGGACGTTCAAAATGAATTACCAAAATGCCGAGTCTATTTAATAATTTTACCTTCATAAATACCAAAAATGTAAACCTATAGGAGAAATACAATGCAGGAGAAATGGGACGTTCTAGAGGTATTAAGACATTCACGTCATGATTGGTTAAATCGAATTCAATTAATAAAAGGATATATGGCCACTGGTCAAGCCGAACAATTAGAAGAAACGATGACGAAAATAGTCGCTGATTCTTTAAATGAAGCAAAAATTTGTTCGTTAAAAATTCCAGAGTTTGCAGAATTTATTATTACGTATAACTGGAAGCCTCGTACAATTGTGCTAGATTATGAAATTTTAGGTGAACCATGTTCGCTAAAAAATTTGGATCAAGTGATGACAGAATGGATTCAAATTTTTTTAGAAAAGCTAGAATCTTGGGTACATATTTATGAGGAAAATTTTGTTAGTTTAACAATTGAAATAAATGATAAAACAGTTAGTTTCTTTTTTGACTTCAGAGGTAAACTAACTAAGAAAGAAGAAATGTTGAAGTGGATTGTTTCATCATCAAATGACAGCTCGAAAATAAGAATGATGTCATATTTTTGTGAAACAGATGAGTGCAGTATCGAATTTAAAATGGAAAAATAAAGAGTGGTGGATTTATGTTTATTGATCAAGTCAAGATATATGTAAAAGGTGGTGACGGCGGAAATGGTATGGTAGCCTTCCGTCGTGAGAAGTATGTACCAAAAGGTGGCCCAGCTGGTGGCGACGGTGGTAAAGGTGCTAATGTTGTTTTTAGAGTAGATGAAGGATTAAGAACATTAATGGATTTCCGTTATAAACGTCATTTTAAAGCAGACCGTGGTCAACACGGTATGTCAAAAAGTCAACATGGTAAAGGCGCAGATGATATGATTGTAAAGGTACCACCTGGAACAATCGTTACAGACGCTGATACTGGCGAATTAATAGCCGACCTTACAATGGATGGTCAAACAGCTATTATTGCAAGAGGAGGCCGTGGAGGCCGTGGGAATAGTCGATTTGCTACTCCTGCAAATCCAGCTCCAGAAATTGCTGAAAATGGTGAGCCAGGTAAAGAAAGAAACATTCAACTAGAACTTAAAGTTTTAGCTGATGTTGGATTAGTTGGTTTCCCAAGCGTTGGTAAATCAACATTATTATCTGTTGTAAGTTCTGCTAGACCAAAAATCGCTGAATATCATTTTACAACAATTGTTCCGAACTTAGGTGTAGTCGAAACTGAAGATAGTCGTAGCTTCGTAATGGCTGATTTACCTGGATTAATCGAAGGAGCCCATCAAGGTGTAGGACTTGGACATCAATTCTTACGTCATATCGAAAGAACACGTGTAATTGTTCATGTTATTGATATGTCAGGTCTTGAAGGTAGAGATCCTTATGAAGATTACTTAACAATCAATCAAGAGCTTAAAGAATACAATCTACGTTTAACTGAACGACCTCAAGTAGTCGTTGCAAATAAAATGGATATTCCAGAATCTGAAGAAAACTTAGCTAAATTTAAGGAACAAGTTGGGGATGAGGTTCAAATTTTCCCAATTTCAGCAGTAACACGCCAAGGATTACGTGACTTATTATTTACTGTTGCAGATTTAGTTGAAACAACTCCAGAATTCCCACTTCATGATGAAGAGGAAGACAAACCATTACGTGTTCTTTATAAATACCAAAAAGAAGCGCCAAGTTTCGAAATTACTCGTGAAAGTGATGGAACGTTTGTCGTTAAAGGTGAAGAACTTGAGAAGGTATTCAAAATGACTAACTTTGAACGTGAAGAATCGATTCGTCGATTTGCTCGTCAAATGCGTGGTATGGGTATCGATGAAGCATTACGTGAGCGCGGTGCGAAAAATGGAGATATCGTTAAAATTTCTGAATATGAATTCGAGTTTATCGATTAATCATTTCAATATTAAAAGAGGGTGTCTTAAAAGATACCTTCTTTTTTTTAGTTACAAATAAGAAACTGCAAATGGAGTTATTAGTATCTCAGAAAAGTGAAGTATAGTGGAATCAAGCTACAAATTGGAGGAAGTAGAACTGCAAATAAGTGTGGTTTTGGTGCAATTAAATAATGATCAATCGCAAATAAAATTATCGAATCGCAATTAAAACCACAAAATCGCAATTAAAACCTCGGGAATCGCAAATAAATTGAAGTAATACCCATACCGGTTAGGGGATTATGACATGTAAATTGTGTAAAATATTAACTTCAAAAGAAAGTGCAACGCAGAGATACCCCCGCTCAAGCTACTATTACAATTAAAAAAGGGCACTCGTAGTCAATGACTCTGACCTACAAGACGCCCCATTCTAAATGAACTAAAATTCCTAAATTGATCAGAACTCGTCGTACTAAGTACCAGCTATATCATAATAAGCAGAATTTCCTAAGAACCTGCTACTCAGGACAACTTCTCCTAATTACCTCTAAGGCATATCTACCAAAAAACCTGCATTTTTCAATTGTAAGATCGCACTTTCTATCTGATTTTCACTATCTGCCTCGATTGTATGAAGATGAGTTCCGTTTGTTAAGTTAGACAGAGGGACGGACCTTGTCTCTGCCATTTTTTGAAGAAATAAGTTAATATCATAACGATTTGTAATTTGTAATTGGGCTGTGATGTATCCGTAGACAGGATGTTCAACCATTACGTCTTTAACAGTTACGCCATGATCGACTAAAATTTCTAGTTCTCTTTGGGTATCTTCAGATGTATGGTGACAAATAATCACTTTTGTAATTTTGTCAGTTTCTTTATTAGGATGAATATAAATATATCCTTGAGCAGTTGCTAATATAGGCTCATTTTTCGCTTTTAATAGTGTAATATCACCTACAACTACTTGCCGACTGACATTGGCTCTTTTAGCTAAAGAATTGCCTGATAAGGGTGCCTCAGATTCCTTTAGCCATTGTAGTACTTTGTTTCTTCTTTCTTCTCCTAAAAGTTTCTTATTCATTTTTAAATTCCTCGATTAAAGATTTTGGTTAATAATTAATTTTAATACAGACGAAAATTGCTTTAAATCTTCTTCCGTTGTAAGTTTACCGATTGAAATTCTGAAAAATTGTTTAGCCTCATGTTGATTTCTTCCTATAGCAAGCATTGTTTCTGAAGGTTTTTGCATACCTATTGCACAAGCACTTCCTGTTGAAATGGCAAATTGATGTCGATTACATTCTAACATAACAAATTGTCCTTCAAGTCCAATAATCCTCATTCCAATTATATTTGGGATACATTCTTCATCTGAGCCTTCAAATTTCACAAGATGTTGAACGTCTTGTAATTGAGATTTTAATAATTTTTTTAAACGGTGATATCTCGCTTGCTCTTCTGATCGATTTTTTATTAAATGACCGGCTGCAGTGACAAATGAAGCGATCGCCGGCACGTTAACTGTACCTGGACGGATTCCGCTCTCATGAGATGTACCAGGATAGATTGGTTGGCACGTTAGTTTAGGATTTAAATAAAGAGCTCCTACACCTTTTGGGCCATATAATTTATGGCTTGAAATACTTATACTAGAGATTTCTGAATTTGATACATCAATTTCTAATTTTCCAAATGATTGTACACAGTCACAATGAAGTAAAATATTTGAGCGTTTAAATAAATTAGCGATTTCGTCTATAGGTTGAATTGCACCTATTTCAGAATTTACATGTTGGAAAATGCCTAAAATAGTATCTTCACGAATTGCGTTTGAAATTTGTTCTAATGAAATATTACCATTATTTGTAACAGGTAAATAAGTTATTTCATATCCTTGTTCTTTCAAAACTTGTAAATAATTACCAATTGAAGAATGCTCTAATGTTGTTGTTAAAATATGTTTTCCGACTTTTTTTGTACTTTTCAGCAGTGTTTGGATTGCAATTAAATTTGATTCAGTTCCGCCACTTGTAAAGTAAATTGATGCAGGGCTAGCCTTTATAAATTCCGCTAATTGTTTGCGGCAAGCTTCGAGTAGTAGTGATGCATTTGAGCCAATATCATGCAAGCTTCGCTCATTACCAAAGTAATTTTTAGAGGCAGTTACAAATGTCTCCAATGCTTCGTCACTCATTGGAGTTGTAGCAGCATAGTCTAAATAAATCAATTTGAAGCCTCCTTTTATTTACATTAAAAAAATATTTCTTGTCATTAGTTTAAATATATGTAAATATAGGTGTCAAGACAGCTTTTTTATCTGTATGATAAAAAGTTAAATTGATGTACTGAAAATGGAGGGGGCAACTATGCGAAATGCAGATGTTGTCATTATTGGCAGTGGAATAGCTGCTTTAATGGCTGCTGAGGAAATTTGTCAGTCTAAAAATGTGATTCTATTCACAAAGAAGAAAATTTGGGACAGTAATTCTATGCTAGCTCAAGGTGGAATTGCTGCAGTCATGTCAGAAGACGATTCATGGGAAATTCATAAAGAAGATACACTCATTGCTGGTTGTAATGTAAATAATATAGAAGCTGTAGAAGAGCTTGTTAAAAACGGAACAATGTCTATGAAAGATCTTGTTTCTATTGGTATGGTATTTGATAAAGATGAGACTGGCCAGTTTCATCTCGGTAGAGAAGGAGCGCATCGTAAAAATAGAATTTTACATGCTGGCGGAGATGCTACAGGTAAGCACTTAGTTGAAACTGTTTATGAGCGGATAAAAGATAAAATTACAATCATTGAAGATGAAATGGCAATCGATTTAATGATTCAAGATGGAAAATGCAAAGGCGTCTTTACTCTTAACGAAGCTGGTGAAATAATTTCTTACGTTGCTAGCACGACTCTACTTGCAACAGGTGGGATTGGGGCAATGTATCAATTTAGTTCTAATAATAAGTCCATAACAGGGGATGGAATTGCGATGGCTTATCGAGCTGGATGCGAGATGGCAGATCTTGAATTTATTCAATTCCACCCTACAATGCTTTATATTAACGGGGCATGTAAAGGGCTTGTGTCAGAAGCTGTTAGAGGAGAAGGAGCTTGTTTAGTCACTAAATCTGGTCGTCGCATTATGAAAGGACTACATCCTTTTGAAGATTTAGCACCTAGAGACGTTGTTAGTAGGGCAATATTTAATGAAATGCAAAATGGAGAAGAAATTTATTTATCAATCGAAATGATTAATGGATTTGAAAAACGTTTCCCGACAATTACATCAAATCTTATTAATAATGGAATTGATCTGAAAAAAGGTTTAATTCCCGTTGTTCCAGGCGCACATTTCCATATGGGTGGAGTAAAGACATCTACAAACGGAGAAACAACAATTCCTGGATTGTATGCGGTGGGTGAGGTGGCTTGTACAGGTGTTCACGGTGCAAATCGACTTGCTAGTAACTCCTTATTAGAAGGGATTGTGTTTGGGAAAAAAGTTGCTAAGTTTATTGCTAACCTTCAGTCTACTTCTACTAATGCGAATGAACAAAAATACATGATTCCACGACATAGGTCCTTACCAACAAAGGACGAAATTAAAGAAAAAATGATGAAATACATCGGCATAGTAAGAAATGAAGTAGATTTAGAGAAGGCAATCTCGTACTTTTCTTATTACTTAGAATCTGAAACATTAGATTCTCGACCAATGAGCAAAGATGAGTTAGAAAGATACAATATGTTAACTACTGGAAAATTAATTGCAGAAGCGGCATTGGGGAGAAAAGAAAGCATCGGCTCACATTTTATAGAATATATAGATCAACCAGCTACTATTTGAGGAGAGAATATAATGAATACATTAAAAGCTAAAAAAATGATTGAGCAATTTTTATTAGAAGATATCGGAGAAGGCGACTTATCTTCCATTCATATTTTTCCTATGCATGAACGAACAACTGGAAAAGTTCTTGCAAAAGCAGATGGGGTAATTGCTGGAACGGAATTAATCGAGATCACTTATAAACTACTTCATGAAAATGTTTCAGTTAATCTACATGTACAAGATGGTGAGTTAGTTAAAGCAGGCCAATTGCTTGCTGAAGTAGAAGGACCTGTTCAAGTTTTATTATCTGGGGAACGAGTTATGCTAAATCTTTTACAAAGAATGAGCGGAATTGCAACACTTACTTCACAAGCTGTAGAAACACTGAACGATGAGAAAATAAAATTAGTAGATACAAGAAAAACGATGCCTGGTTTACGTTTATTCGATAAATATGCAGTTACTTGTGGTGGTGGAGCAAATCACCGATTCGGTCTATACGATGCTGTAATGCTTAAAGATAATCATATTGCGTATGCAGGTTCTATAAATAATGCAGTTGACGCATTACGAAATAAATTAGGTCACATGGTCAAAATTGAAGTTGAGACTGAAAATAAAGATCAAGTAATTCAAGCAATTGAAGCTGGCGCGGATGTAATTATGTTTGATAATCGAACTCCTGATGAAATTAAAGAATTTGTTAAGCTTGTACCAGAATCAATTGTAACGGAAGCATCAGGTGGTATAACGTTAGAAAATTTAGCTAGTTTTCAAAACTGTGGTGTAAATGTTATTTCTTTAGGTTGTTTAACACATTCGGCAAAAGCATTAGATATAAGCTTCTATTTATAATAGAAAAGGGATTGGAGTGGGGATAATGAACGTTTTAGATATGATTCAAAAAAATGAGGGATATCAAATTCCTGATGAGTACTATAAATTATCAACTGAGGAAATGGAAAAAAGAGTAAGAGAAATTAAAGAGAGATTAGGTGAAGAACTTTTCATTCCTGGTCATCATTACCAAAAAGAAGAAGTTGTCGTTTTTTCAGACTCAACTGGTGACTCTCTTCAATTAGCACAAGTGGCAGCTAATAATAAAAAAGCAAAATATATAGTTTTCTGTGGTGTACATTTTATGGCAGAAACAGCAGACATTTTAACTGAAGAAGAACAGGTTGTTATCTTACCGGATATGAGAGCGGGCTGTTCAATGGCAGATATGGCCGATCATCATCAAACTGATCGTGCATGGGTAGAATTACAAAAGCTGTTCGGAGACACAATTTTACCGCTAACATATGTTAATTCAACTGCTGCAATTAAAGCGTTTGTTGGCCGAAATGATGGTGCAACTGTAACATCATCTAACGCTAAAAAGGTTGTTTCTTGGGCGTTTACACAAAAAGAGCGTATATTATTTTTACCAGATCAACATTTAGGCCGAAATACTGCGTTTGAATTAGGTGTACCATTAGAGCATATGGCGATTTGGAATCCGATAAACGACACTTTAGAATATGATGGTGATATTAATAACATCAAAGTTATTCTTTGGAAAGGTCACTGCTCGGTTCATGAGAACTTTACCGTTAAAAATATTGAGAATGTGCGAAAGAATCATCCTGATATGAGAATTATTGTGCATCCTGAGTGCTCTAGAGAAGTAGTAGCAGCAAGTGATGATAATGGATCAACAAAATATATTATTGACCAAATTGAGGCAGCTCCTGCTGGAAGTAAATGGGCGATTGGAACTGAAATGAATTTAGTACAAAGAATAATAAAAAATCATTCAGATAAAGAAATTATTTCTTTAAATCCATTTATGTGTCCTTGTTTAACGATGAATCGAATTGACTTACCACATTTATTATGGTCATTAGAAAATATCGAAAAAGGTACGATCCAAAATATTATTAAAGTAGATAAACAAACTGCTAAAGATGCAATTAAAGCGTTAGATAAAATGCTTGAGCTTGCTTAAATAATAATTAGTTTCAATCAAGTAAAGATCATTTAGTTCATTTGAGCTAAATGATTTTTTTTTGCAAATTAAAAAAGTTAAATAAATAGCGGTAAAGAAAAATCGACGTTTTACCAATTGTAATTATAAGTATTTGGGCAACTATACCTCTGTCTTCGCTTAGAGGCTCGCCAATTGGCGATTTTTCTTAATAGAAAAAGCAAGAAAAAAGTAAATATTTATACGAGCCTACTCATGCAATTTACATTTCCTCCTATCATAAATATAAATATTCAGACATACATTGTTGTGAGGTACTAATGTACAATCCAACGTAGAGGCAATTGGTCAGGAGGGGAAAAGGTGAGAATTCACATAGTTCTAAAGGGCGATACCCTTAAGAGCATTGCTCAAAAATATAATACTGAATATGAAGAGTTAGTTAAATTAAATGCCCAACTAAGTAATCCAAATATGATTTATCCTGGCATGAAAATAAAAGTGCCAGAAAGAAGCGAGAAACCAGCTCCATTAGGTTCTAAAAAGGAAAAACAAGTTCAACCTGTAGCTCAACCACAGCCTGTTGTTCAACCTACAGCTGAACAACCACAGCCTGTTGTTCAACCTGCAGCTGAACAACCAAAACCTGCTGTCCAACCGACTACTAAGCCTGAAAAAAATCTTAATATTAATGTAGAGGTTTCACCGACAGTAAAACCAGTAATTCAGGTACCTATTCCACCTGCAAAACCGACTGTATCACCTGCGACAAATAATGCGAATCAACAAGTATCTCCTGTTCAAACTGGAAAACCAAATGCGAACAAACCGCAAGTTGTTTCGCCAGTGGCAGTTAAAATCCCGACAATTGATAATAAATCAAATGTGAATACCAAGGGAGGACAAAGCATGTCAGAGAAAAAGAACTACTTCCCAGGATCATTGGTTTCTCCAACAACACCAAATCCGAATTCGCAAGTATCGCCTGTGGAAACAGGAAAACCAAATCAACAAGTGTCACCAGTAGCAACAGGAAAACCAAATCAACAAGTATCGCCTGTAACAATTGGGAAGCCGAATAAACAAGGATCACCAGTAGCAACCGGAAAGCCGAATCAACAAGTATCACCAGTAGCA